>JAURVW010001421.1 GCA_030655275.1 Solirubrobacteraceae bacterium | reverse complement strand
CGGCGACCAGAGGGGGACCACCACGAGCCGCCGTCAGCCCACCAAGTACAAGCCAAAACAGAAAGAGCGGCCCCAGAACGACAAAGGCCGCCCAAAAAAGGACGGCCCTCGATCGTTCGTGGAGGAAGGGTCTCCCGGGTGGGACGCCGCTCGCGCCCCACCCAGGAAGTCGTGGGCTAGATGATGCCCGTGATTTTGGGGGAGATCTGGGCTCCCGGCGCCGCGAGGGCGGCGATGGCCGTGAACTGCGCGACCCAGGCGACCGGCGAGTTGATCTCGACCTTCGAGACCTTCGTGCCCGAGAAGTACACCTTGTACGTCGCGTTCGGGCAGATGAAGATCACGAAGCACGACTTGATGTCGAACGTGGTGATCAGGCCTTCGCCGAAGATCAGCTTGACGTTGGCGTTCACGATTGAGAAGCCACCGAACTTGAAGTTCGCGGTCCCGGTGAACACGTACTGCGAGACGTCCATGTTCGGCTTCTCGATGGTGCCCGTGAGCGTCGCCGAGAGGAGGCCGTTGCTGATCTTGACCGTGCCACCGATGGTGAGCGCGTTGTTCTTGATCGTCGCGGTGCCGGCGAAGTCGACGGTGGTGCCGTCGAAGTTCACGGTGCCGCTGCCGGTCAGGTTCGCGTAGCCGGTGTTGTCGGCCTGGCCGGTGAACGTGATCCAGGTCTGCGCGATCTTGATCTTGCCGCCGCCCTTGATCCACAGGTCCGTGCCGGCCTTCACGAGCGACGCCTGGGCGTTCGCGACCGTGAGCTGCTTGAGCACGAGGCTGCCGTCGGCGACGTCGACCTTGAAGTCACCGCGGGTGGCGGCGACGGTCTGGCCGGCGCGGTTGACGACGGTCTCCCCGGCGAGGTTCTCGCCGTAGTAGACGTAGCCGCTGGCCTTGCCGGAGAGCATCGGGTTCGAGAGCGCACCGTCGAAGGTGATCTTCTTGCCGTCGGCGGTGCCGGTGACGTTGGCCGTGGTGTCCTGGTTGGTGAGCTTGCCCTCGAAGGCGACGTTGCCGTCGGCCTTCATGGACGCGGTGCCCTGGATGCGCGTGACGGGCTGACCGAACGAGATGTCGATCGAGCCACCGGCGGTCGCCCACCAGTCGCCGCGGACGTTGCCGACGGAGATGCCACCCGCGAGCGAGAGGCCCTTGGCGTCGACGCTGCCGGACGCGTTGGTGAGGAGGTAGTCGCCCTGGAGCGGCTGGACCTTCACACCGGCGCGGTTGGCGACGAGCTCGCCGGTCTGGTCGGCCCCGTAGAAGAAGACGCCGTCGACCGCACCCTTGACCGTGAGGCTGGAGGTGGTGGCCGTGACGTTGCCCTTGAGGGTGATCTTCTTGCCGTCGAGCGTGCCGGCGGCGTTGGCGACGATGGCGGCGCCGTTGGCGATGCCGCCGGTGAAGGCGACGGTCGGGGTGTTGCCGACGGTCCAGTCGAAGTCGGCGGAGCCCGAGAGCTTCGTCGATCCGAACGTCGCGTCGACGCTGCCGGTGCCCTTGGCCCACTTCGTGGTGCCGACGATCCCGATCTCGACGTTGGCCTTGAACGTGAGGTTCTTGACCGTGACGTCGGCGGCGGCGGAGTCGATCCGCAGATCGCCCTTCGTCGCCGGCACGACCTGGCCGGCCTTGTTCTTGATCGTCTCGCCGGTGAGCGAGTTGCCGTAGTACAGGACGCCGCCGTTTACGGAGCCGTTGACCTTGATGTCGCCGGTGCTGATCTTCGCGGTGCCGCTGAAGGTGATCTTCTTGTCGTCGATCGTGCCCTTCGCGGAGCCGATCTCGACATCACTGTTCTTCAGCGAGCCCTCGAAGTTCAGGACCGGCGAGGTGCCGACGATCCAGTCGACGTTGGCGGAGCCCTTCACGTTGATCGTGCCGTAGGTGACGTCGACGCTGCCGCCGCCCGTGACCCAGGCCTGGGTGCCGACGCGGCCGGCCGAGGCAGCGCCGGTGAGCACGAAGCCCTTGGCGGTGACCTTGGCGGTCGCACTGGTGACCAGGAAGTCACCCTGCTTGGCGGCCACCGAGGCACCCGCCTTGTTCTTGATCGTCTCGCCGGTCTGGTCGGCGGCGTAGTGGACGACGCCGGAGGCGGAGCCTTCGAGGGTCACGTTCGTGCTGGAGACCTTGGCCGCACCGGTGAGGGCGATCTTCTTGCCGTCGAGCGTGCCCGACGCCGAAGCGATCTCCGTGTCACCGGACTTGAAGGAACCGTTGAACGTGACGACCGGGCTCCCTCCGACGACCCAGTCCGCATCGGCCGAACCCTTGAGGGTGTAGCCGGCCGTGGAGAAGTCGACGGAGCCCTTGGCCGTGGCCCACTTCGTGGCGCCGAGGCTGGTGAAGGACACCGCGCCCTTGAGCGTGAGGTTCTGGACGACCGCTTCGCCGGAGGCGCTCACGATCGTGAAGTCGCCCTTGCTCGGCTGGACCTTCTGGCCGCTGCGATCGGTGACGAGCTCGCCGGTGAGGTCGTCGCCGTAGAACAGCACGCCTTCGGCCGCGCCCTTCAGCGTGAACTTCGGGTTAGTCAGCGTGGCATCACCCTTGATGGCGATCTTCTTGCCGTCGATGATGCCGGCCGCATTGGCGACGATCGTGTCGCCACTCGTCAGGCGACCCGTGAAGGCGACCGACGGAGCCCCGCCCTGCGCCCAGGAGATGCTCGCCTGGCCGTCGACCTTCGTCGCGCCGAAGGTCGCCTCGAGGGTGCCCAGGCCTTCGACCCAGAGCTTGCCGCCGACGTAGCCGAACTGTGCGGCTGCGGTGACGGTGACGCCCTTGGCCGAGATCTGCGCGGCGGCCGAGTCGACGAAGACGTCGCCGCGAGCGGGCGTCACCTCGTTGCCGGCGGCGTTGCGGATCTTCTGGCCGGTGAGGTCGCTACCGAGGTAGACGACGCCGGTGACCTGGCCCTTGACCGCGATGCCCGAGACCGTGAGGTTCGCGCCGCCGTCGAAGGTGAGCTTCGTGCTGTCGAGCGTGCCGCGGACACCCGCGAAGGTGACGCCGTCGCGGGCGACGGTGCCCTCGTAGGTGACGACCGGCTCCTTGCCGACGATCCAGTCGGCCGTGGCCGAGCCCTTGATGTTCGTGCCGTTGTAGGTGAAGTCGACGCTGCCGCCGGCCGTGACCCAGGTCTGGCCGCCGACGCTGCCGACGGTCGCCTTGCCGACGAGGGTCAGGCCCTTGACGGTGACGGTCGCGGAGGCCGAGTCGATGAGCCAGTCGCCCTGCTTGGCGGCGACTTCGGTGCCGGCCTTGTTCTTGACCTTCTCACCGGTCTGGTCGGCGCCGTAGTAGACGGCGCCGGTGACCGCACCCTTGAGGGTGAGGGCGGTGTTCGCGATGGTCGCGTTGCCCTGGGCGCTCGCGGAGAAGACGATCTTCTTGCCGTCGAGCGTGCCCTTGGCGCCGGCGATCTCGGTCTCGCCCGTGGAGACGGAGCCCTCGAAGGTGACGACCGGGGACTCACCGACGAGCCAGTCGGCGGACGCCTTGCCCTTCAGCGTGAGACCGGCCTGCGTGACGTTGACCTCACCGTTGCCGGTGGCCCACTTCTCGGTGCCGAGGCTCGAGAAGGTGGCCC
>JAURVW010001409.1 GCA_030655275.1 Solirubrobacteraceae bacterium | reverse complement strand
CTGGCCGTAGTAGGCCACCACCTCGTCGCGGGTGAGCATGCCCGGAGCATGGGTCGGCTGGCGTCGCATCCACTGCATCGCGCGTCCGTCGCCGGCCTCGGTCCAGTAGGCCATCGCCCCGCCGAGATCCATCAGGGGGTCGCCGAGCGTCGCCATCTCCCAGTCGAGCACCCCGATGATCCGACTCGGGTCGTCGGGCGCGAGGACGACGTTGTCGAGCCGGTAGTCGTTGTGGATCACGCAGTTGGCGACATCGGCGGGTTGGTTCGCGTCGAGCCAGGCCATCACCTTCTTGAACGACGGCACGTTCCACGTCTTCGCGGCGACGTATCGCTTCGACCAGCCGGCGACCTGTCGCCCGACGTAGCCCTCACCGCGACCGAGTTCGGCGAGCCCCGGCTGGGTGGCGTCGACGGCGTGGAGCGTGACGAGGTTGTCGATGAAGGATCGGCACAGGTCGCCCAGACCGTCGGGCGAGAGACCGAGCCCGGGCGGGATGCTCGACCGCAGGATCGTGCCGTCGACCTTGTGCATCACGTAGAAGGGCGCGCCGATGACGGCCTCGTCCTCGCACAGCGCGACCATCTCGGGAACCGACGGGAACGTCGGCTTCAGCGCGCGCTGCACCCGGAACTCCCGGCCCATGTCGTGCGCGGAGGCGATCTTCGCGCCGGCCGGCGGGCGGCGCAGGATCAGCTCACGGTCGGGATAGGTGAGCTGGTAGGTGAGGTTCGACGCGCCCTTGGAGAACTGCTGCACCTCCGGGAGGCCGTCCGGCGCGAAGTCGTCGGCATGGGCCCGCAGCCAGCGGTCGACGGCCTCGGTGTCGAAGCGGTCCTCCTCGCGGACCTCGCCGACGTCTGCGCCCTTGGGCACCATCAGGACGAGCCCGGACCCGCCGGCGTGGCGTGCTTCTCGGCGCTCGCGCGCAGGCGGCGCCCGGCCTGGGCGGCCTTTGACCGGTAGAGCGGCGGAGCGAAGCGCTTCACGGCCCAGGCGATCTTGCCGTCGCGATCGGTGAGGACGAGGAACTTGCCCTCGTCGACGGCGTAGACGACCTGCTCGGCGATCACGTCGGCGGTGGTCGTCGACTCGGCGACGAGCTTGTTCACGGCACGCACGACGCCTGCATCCGGGGTGCGGAGGCGGTCGGCGAGATTCGTCTTGAAGAAGTTCGGGCAGACGACCGTCGTGGAGATCCCGTAGGGCGCGAGCTCGAAGCGCAGCGTCTCCGACAGGGCGATCACGCCGGCCTTCACGACGTTGTACGAGGCCATGGTCGGCGGCGCGATGAGGCCCGCCAGCGAGGCCGTGTTCACGATATGGCCCGACCCCTGCTCCTTCATGAGCGGGATGAACGTCTTGCAGCCCTGCACGACGCCGAGCAGGTTGATGTCGATCACCCAGCGCCAGTCCTCGAGCGAGGTGAGCTCCATCCGGCCGCCGGTCGCGACACCGGCGTTGTTGACGACGACGTCGATGCCGCCCCACTTCTCCTTGACCCACTCGAGCGCGGCGTCCCAGTCGTCCTCGTCGGTCACGTCGAGGCCGATCGCGGCGATCCGCGGCTCGGGGACCGCCGGCGTGCCCTTGCCGGCGGTGGTGAGGCGTTCGGCGACGACCTCACCCGTGGTCTCGCGCAGCGGAAGGGCGGCGAGGCGCTCGGCCTCGCGCCGGGCGCCGGCCTCGTCCATGTCGGTGAGGAGTACGTTCCAGCCGCGGCGGGCCCACGACTCCGCGAGGGCGAGACCGAGGCCGGAGGCGGCGCCGGTGATCAGCACGCGGCGGCGCGCGCCGGGCACCGTGCGTGGGCGGCCGAGGAGGAGGTCGCGGGCGGGCTTGATCGGGTTCATCGTCGGCGGGGCTCCTGAAGCGGGGACGTGGCTACCGTCCGGACCACTTCCCAGCACCGTACTTCGCCAGCTCCATGCGAGCCAGGACACCCTGGTGCACCTCATCCGGGCCGTCGGCGAGTCGCAGCGAGCGGGCGCCCGCGTAGGCCGCGGCGAGCGGGTAGTCGTCGCTCATGCCGCCACCGCCGTGGAGCTGGATCGCCATGTCGATCACGCCGACCGCCATGCGCGGCGCGGCGACCTTGATGGCCGAGACCGCAGCGAGGGCCTCGGGTCGCTTCTGGTCGAGCAGCCAGGCGGCCTGGAGCACGAGCAGACGGGTCTGGTCGATCGCGATGCGGGCGTCGGCGATGCGTTCGCGGTTACCGCCGAGGTTCACGATCGGCTTGCCGAAGGCGACGCGCTCGATGCCGCGCTTGCACGCGAGCTCGAGCGCCATCTCGGCGAGACCGATGAGACGCATGCAGTGGTGGACGCGGCCGGGACCGAGGCGGGCCTGCGCGATCGCGAACGC
>JAURVW010001403.1 GCA_030655275.1 Solirubrobacteraceae bacterium | reverse complement strand
CCGTTCGCGCCGATCTCGGCAGCGTATTCGCTGCTCTCGCAAGACCACTCGAAGCTGCGCCACATCCTCGGCGTGCTGACCCCAGGCATGGTGTTCGCGGCCGATGGCCACGCGTTCGCGA
Organism: Solirubrobacteraceae bacterium; assembly: GCA_030655275.1. Lineage (GTDB taxonomy): Bacteria > Actinomycetota > Thermoleophilia > Solirubrobacterales > Solirubrobacteraceae > JAGIBJ01. Next base: position 1,151 of record JAURVW010001403.1, on the reverse strand, counting down.
AGGCGATCGACGCCGTCGTGCCGAAGGACACGCCGATCGTGTTGACGAAGGGCGCCGTCGAGGGCCGCGACGCGATCGCGTTCGCCGAGCTGGTCGCGACGGTGCCGACCGCGGAGGTCGATGCGGCCCACGCGCAGGTCGGCCCCGACACGATCGCCAAGTTCCTGTTCACGTCCGGATCGACCAAGCTGCCGAAAGGCGTGATCAACACCCAGCGCATGCTCTGCAGCAACCAGCAGATGATCCGCCAGTGCTTCACGCAACTGGTCGACGAGCCCCCGGTGCTGGTCGACTGGCTGCCGTGGAACCACACCTTCGGCGGCAACCACAACGTCGGCATCACGGTCTACAACGGCGGCACGCTCTACATCGACGAAGGCAAGCCGACGCCGGCGCTGATCGGCGAGACGCTGCGCAACCTGCGCGAGATCGCGCCGACGATGGACTTCAACGTGCCGAAGGGTTTCGAGGACATCGCGAATGCGCTCGAGGTCGACGCACAACTGCGCGAGACCTTCTTCAGCCGCGTAAAGATGTTTTTCTTCTCCGGCGCGGGCCTGTCGCAGCCGGTGTGGGACAAGCTCGATCGCGTCGGCGAAGCGCATGCCGGCGAGCGCGTGCGCATGCTGACCGGCCTCGGCATGACCGAGACCGCGCCGTTCGCGGTGTGCGCGAATGCGCATGAAGTCAAGTCCGCGCACATTGGCCTGCCCGCGCCCGGTGTCGAACTGAAAATCGTCCCGAGCGGCGACAAGTTCGAGCTGCGCTACCGCGGGCCCAACGTCACGCCCGGCTACTGGCGCGCGCCCGAGCAGACGGCCGAATCGTTCGACGACGAAGGCTTCTATTGCAGCGGCGACGCGGTCAAGCCGATGGACGTGGCGCAGCCCGAACGCGGCTTCATGTTCGACGGCCGCATCGCCGAAGACTTCAAGCTCGCGACCGGCACCTTCGTCTCGGTCGGCCCGCTGCGCGCGAAGGTCATCGCGGCCGGTGACCCGTGCGTGCAGGACGTGGTCATCGCCGGCATCAACCGGAACGAGCTCGGCATCCTGATCTTTCCGCGGCTCGATGCGTGCCGCGCGTTCGCGGGCGTCGGCGCCGCGGTGCCGGCCGATCAGGTGCTGCTGGAAGCGCCGGTGCAGGAGTTC
>JAURVW010001399.1 GCA_030655275.1 Solirubrobacteraceae bacterium | reverse complement strand
CGCAGGATCATCTTGCCGTGGGTGACTCGCGCCACGTCGAGGAGGTCATCCACTATGCGTCCCAGGTGCGCGCTCTGGCGCCTCACGATCTCGTGCATCCGCGCCTTCAGCGCGTCCTCCTCGCCGGCCCGCGCCAGCACCTGCCCCGCCGTCCTGAGCGCCGCCATCGGATTCCTCAGTTCATGACCGAGCATGGCCATGAACTCGTCCTTTCGGCGGTCCTGTTCCAGCAGTCTCGCGTTCGCCCGCTCCAGTTCGCGCCGCGCCTGCTCGCGCTCGGCCTCGCTGCGCCGGCGCTGCTCCTGGGCTGCGGCCGCGACCACCATTGCCCGCTTCAGGACCTCGACCTCCTCGATGCCACTGGACGGCACGTCATGGAAGGTTTCCCCTTCCGCATGCGCGCGGCTCGCCAGCGTCGTCAGCGGAACGGCGATCCGCCGCGACAGGCGCAATGCCAACGCGCCGCCGAGGAGGGACATGAGCACCACGAACGCAAGCGAGGCCCACAGCGCACGCCGCGCCGGGGCCAGCAGGACGGCCTTGGGGGTTCCGACCGAAACGGTCCAGCCATTCACTCGCGATCGGCTGAATGCGTAATAGACGGGCTCGCGGTCGAGGCTGAGGGTCTCGCCGAAGCCTTCTTCCGGCAATGCTCGGCCGCCCTTGTCGAATGGCGCCGGCGCCTGCAGCCCGGTCGAGGCGGCCGGCGCGCGGTTCCGCGCCACCAACAGGCCGCGGTCGTCCAAGATGGCGGCAAGATGTTCCCGCTCCGGAACGTGCGCGCGCAGGAGGTCCACGTAGGTGTCCGGGCTGTACGCCATTCCGAGCACGTGCGTGGCGCGGCCGGACCGCATCACGGGGACGTTGGTGGCGACCACCGGCCGATCGCTGTCGCGGCCATACACCATCCCGCTGAACGCCGGCTGCCCGGTTCGCAGCGGCTCGTCGAATATCTCCAGCGCCGGGAGGGGCAACCGGCGACCCTGCCATTCGACGCTGCCTGGCTTGGCGAGGCTTCGACGGAAGTTCGGGAGCGCGGCGCCGAACGGGACCGCTGTATTGAACGTGTTCTGGCCGGTCTCGTCCATGCCGATGATCCAGCTGCCGGGTCGCGCGGCGCTCGCCCGCTTC
>JAURVW010001389.1 GCA_030655275.1 Solirubrobacteraceae bacterium | reverse complement strand
TCGTTAAAGGTGTCCTTTTCTGCCGCCATGAAAAGCAGGACGCCAGCGATGTTTCCGTTACTGAATAATGGAAAGCATGCTCCAGAGTTCGCGCTCCGCGTCTCATTGTTTGGATATGGCCAATCAATCAGCTTTTCATTTTTCCGGAAGTCATTCTTTACACAGGGCTGGCCCGTTCGAAACGTTGTTCCCGTGAGACCGCGACCTTCGGGGACATTCTCGCGCGTTGAATATCGACGGGACGTAATGATATCTGCGTTTGGACCCGCGGCTCCTACCAAGGCAAAATAATCGTCGGCCGGCTTGGCTAAAAATATTGTGGTTGATGTGAATTTTCCGCCCCTGACCGCTGCCTCGCACACCATCTGGTAAAGTTCATCGCGAGACGTGGCCTTCATCAGCGCCTCATTCGTGGCGCTGAGCGCGGCAAACATTCGCGATACTTGGTCCTTCTGCTCCTCCCTTTCGAACAACTCCAGCGCGAATGAAACGTTTGCTGCGATGTCTGTCATCAATTGTAGAATTGCAGGGTCCTCGCGATCGGGCGATGCGGCAAAAAAGAAGAACAGGATTCCGACAGAGGTGTCACCTTTTGTAATTGGCAGAGCAGCACACCCATGAGGTATGATCCCTGGCGCTACCCACCGATGGGTGCGAGGATCTTCTGCCGTATTGAAGCTAATCTGCAGTGTTTGATCCCTAAACGCGGGACCGTGAAGTCCTTGGCCATACTCGTTCTCGGGATCGACCGAAAGCTTCATATTTTTGATGAGGTGAACAAGCTCTCCTTCAACGGCTGCAATCTTAAGATCTGAGGCGTTGCCATCTTTGAGGAAAATTGCCGCAGCGCCTAGAGACCGTCCGCCTTTCGCGACTGACTGACAGACCATGCTGAATAGTTGATCCGCCGAACGGGCTCTCAAGACCGCAGTATTCGTAGAGCTCAAGGCCGCGAACATCTCTCGCGCTCGTCGGTTCGCTCGCTCGACGTCGCGCCTCTGACGATCATGCTCAAAGTTCAGTAGTGCGAATGAGGCGTTCTCGGCAATCCGTTCCAGCAAAGCGATCAATTCGGCAGAGATCGATCCGGCTTTTTCCAAATAAAATAGCAGGACACCGATGATAGCGTCGCCCTTCCTAATTGGAACAGCGGCGGATGCGCCAATATTTTTACCTCGGCTTTCATTGAGCCATGGTCTAAATCGTTCGTCGTTTTGGAAGTCATTCGAAAAGCATGACTTTCCGCTTCGGAAAGCAGTTCCGGCCAGACCTTTTCCCTTTTCAACGTGCTCGCTGACTGAAATTCGAAGACTGCTAAGCGGCTGCCTGCC
>JAURVW010001384.1 GCA_030655275.1 Solirubrobacteraceae bacterium | reverse complement strand
TTGTCGGTCGAGAGCGAGGACTGGGTGAGGTTGCGGACGCTGGCGGAGTAGCCGCTCGTCGCGTAGGCCTTCTCGCACGCCGCCTTCGGCAGCGCGAGCTGGGAGGTCTTGACGATCGGGCCGTTCGAGACGGCCTTCGTGACCGACGAGTACACCTCGAAGTGGATGTGCGGCCAACGACCCGAGTAGGCCGCGGGGAAGATCGTCTTGAACCAGGCGGTGCCGTCGCTGTCGGTCTTCGCGATGCCGCGCAGATAGTTCTCGTCCTCCACGCCATCGGAGTACATCGAGTACTTCCCCGCGCGGTCGCAGTGCCACAGGTACACGGCGGCGCCCGCCAGCGGCGCGTAGTCCTTCGCGGCCTGGGTGACGGTGAGGTTCACGCGCAGCGGCACTCCGGCGGCGAGGGTGCGGCTGCTGCCGAAGCTGCGGCGGATGTCGTGACGCACGATGCCGGAGTCGTCGAGCACGTCCGGGCCGTTGGAGCCGTCGCCGGGGTACGGCCCGGCGGTCTCGGTCGGCACCTTGCCGGTCGGCGTGGCGGCCAGGGCGGCCGACGGACCCAGCGACGAGAGGATCGCAGCCGCCCCGCTGACGCCGAAGAACCGCAGCGCATCACGACGCGAGGCCATCTTGACGAGATCTTCGTGGAGCCCGTCGCCGTGATCGTGGCGCTGAGTCGGGTCGACGCCGTGAGCGTGCCGGTCGCGGTCATGGTGCGTGGTGAAGGCCATGCGAGCACCTTCCTGCCGCAGCCTGAGAGCGCGCTGGGTCCAGCCGAAGAGCTGGCTGAGAGCTTCGCACCTGAGCCCGCGGGTCGAGGAAGCCGCCGCCATTGCCGATGGGATTCCAGATGGCCGCCCGCCCCGCACCCGTCGACGACGCCGCGCCTCCGACGTGGGCCCGCGACCGCAGACGCCCCGGCTACGGCCTCATCGCGGCTCCGACGGAGCGAGATCCGATCATCGCGGCCCACCATCGGAGCTTCGGCCGGAAGTTCCTGGCGAACCTCCGGGAGCCGACCTCGATCGGCTTCTTCGCCGTCAGCGGCGGCCTGGCGTTCTTCGACCCGGCGGTGACGGGCCTGTTCTGGTTCATCGGGCTCGGGACGATCCTGATGCACACCGACTTCAGCACCGATGGCGGCTGGTGGGGCGAGATGCTCGAGGTACTCGGGCTGCGTCCGCTCAGCAACGACGAAGTGCCGCCGATGACGCCCCTCCTGCGATTGGCCGGCGGGAACTCGCTCGTCTTCGGCCCGCTGCTGGGCGGCGAGGACGATCGACGCCAGCTGCTGATGTTCAGCAGCCGCCCGACCTCCCAGCAAGCCAACGCCGTGCGGCAAGCGGGCGACAACACCTTCACGGCCGTGCTCTATCGCGCGCCCGTCACGCTCGGGTTCCCGTTCCTCGGTGCGGCGCCCGCGATCTCGAAGACCGAACGACTCACCAACCTCGCCCTGGCCAGCCTCACCTCGGCGACGCTGCGCGACGTGACGCATTTCTCCGTCGAGTCCGTCGCGCTCCACGAGCGGTTCGACCTGCGCTGCACCACCGGGTTCGAGGGCGACGCGCGGCGGATCTTCTCCCCTACCTTCATGGTCTGGTTCGCCGAGCAGGGCATCCACTTCGAGTGCGAACACGGCTACCTCGTCGTGTACGTGCCCCACCACCTCGCCCACCGCGACCAGTTCCGCGACCTGCTCACCCGAGCCGACCGCATCTACGCCGAACTCGGCGGACGGTAGGCGCCTCGCGACGCCCTCGGTAATCGGGCTAGCCGGCGTCGTCCAAGGCGCCGGCGAGCTGTTCGCGGCCCCGGATCTTGAGCTTCCGATAGACGTTGCCGAGGTGGAAGCCGACGGCCTTGGGCGTGACGAACAGGGCATCGGCGATCTGGCGGTTCGTGAGGCCGTCTGCCGCGAGCAGCGCGACGCGGCGCTCACCGGCCGTCAGCGCGTCCGGACCTTGCGTGCGCGTCCGACGCGGCCTGCCCCCGGCGGCCAAGAGCTCTTCGCGCAGGCCGCGCACCAGCGCATGTGCCCCGTGCTCGGCCGCGATATCGAGGGCCTGCCGCAGCAGCTCCTGCGCCTCCGAGCGCCGACGGCCGGCGCGGAGCAGGGCGCCCTGGGTTCCGAGTGCGCGGGCCTGCTCGAGGACGACGCCTCCCTCCTCTGCGACGCGCGCCCCTTGCGCGGCCAGCGCCACGCCCTTCGCCCCTCCGACGATCACGCCCTGCGTCCAGAGCGCCTTCGCCAGGGTTCGTGGCGCGCCCCACCGGCGCGCGGCGTCGAGCTCCTCCCTCGCGTAGGTCGTGGCCTCCTCGAGGTCGCCGAGTTGCCGTGCGGCGAGCGCGACCTCCGAACGCCACGGGATGAGTGCGGGATTGTCGGTGCCCAGGAACTCGCGCACGCGGACGCCTGCCGCCAGGAGGTGATCCTTCGCCGTCTGCGCGTCGCCGGTGGCGAACGCGTGCCGGCCGCGGGCCGTCAGCAGCGAAGCCAGCATCGCGCCCTGGGCATGCGTGTCCTCCAGGGGACCGATGGTCTCGAGCAGGGCAGCGGCGGCATCGATCCGGTCCTGTTCGAGGTACACGCTCACGAGCGATTCGACGGCCATCGGCGCCGTCGCCTCCCACCCCAGGGCTCGCGCCTCGAGCGCGTGCTCGAGATCCACCTCGGCCTCCGCCAGCCGCCCCAGGTACAGCAGGCCGGTCCCGCGCGTCGTTCGCCAGGTCGCGTGGGCGAACGGGGACGCATGGCGGCGTGCGTCGTCGACGAGCGCGTCGAGCACGAGGATCGCTTCTTCGATGGATCCGGCGCGCAGCATCGTCGAGGTCATCGGACCCATCCGAGCGGCGTCGCCCGTCCCGTCGAGCAGGTAGGCCCCGTCGGCCCAGGCGCGGCGCGCGAGCGCCAGCGCACGCTCGCGGTCGACGCCACGGAACAGTTCGCTCCCCGCGAGCCAAGCGAGGAGCTCCCGCTCCCCCTGGTTGCGCCCCGGACCATCGCCCTGGACCACGTCGCCGAAGCGTTCGGCCACCGCGGCGCTGCCCCCGGCCGTCCACACCGTCGAGGCGTTCCAGGCGGCGCGCAGCTCGAGCGCGAGCGACTCGAGCCCCGCCTCGCCATCGACAGCTGCGAGGCCGTGGTCCGCCGCTTGCGCAGCGTCGGCCATCTCGCCGCGCTGGTAGTGCGTCCGCGACAGCGCGAGCCACAGCTGCGCACGATCCTCGGCACCCGAGGCGACGTCGATCGCGGCCCGGACCGCCGGGACGGCCGCCTCGTCGCCTGCTCGCACGGCGGCCAGCGCGAGTTCTCCGAGCACCGCGGGCAAGTCGTCGGGCGTCGGTGGCTCGGCGAGCGCGCGTCGCAGCAGACGTGTCGCGGTCTCGTGGCCGGCGAGCGCCGTTGCCGCGCGGGCTGCGGCGCGCAGAGCCTCGACC
>JAURVW010001379.1 GCA_030655275.1 Solirubrobacteraceae bacterium | reverse complement strand
GCAAGCGGCTGCGTCCCGACGGTCGCAGCCGCTTCGTCGTTTCAGGGCCGCCGTTTCAGGTCCGCCGATGTCTCTGAAAGTCTCATTTCATGCGCATTTCATGGCGCGTTCAGGACGTGAAAAGGGTCTCGGAACGACAGTGAGACACCCCACAAGCCAGAGCACACCATGACCGAGTCAGCCCTCCTGTCGCACCGTTCTGCCACCGTCTCGAACGCCGCCATCGGCCGCGCTTTCGCGCCGACGAGCTACCTCGCCGCGGCGCCGGCACCGGCGCGAAACCCGTCGGTCGAGCGCTGCGGCAGCGAGTCCGAAGGCGAAGGCCTCGAGTCGACCGCCTGGAACCTCGGCGAGATGGTGGTCGTGCGCTGCAGCGGCGCGCAGCGCGAAGACAGCCGCGCCGCCCACGCCACCCGCGCCGACCAGATGGACCACTACCGCGTGCTCGTCTCGTTCTCGCGCGACGGCGCGGTCGTCGTGGCCGACGGCGTGCGCCTGCCGCTCGCGAGCGGCGAACCGATGCTGCTCGACATGGCCCGCGCCGCCGAAGTCCACCTGGGTGCTGGCACCGCGGTGCAGGCCTTCGTGCCGCGCGAGATGCTCGACGAGCTGCTGAACGCGCCGCGCGACCTGCATGCGCTGCGCCTGGTCGGTGCCTCGGCGACCGTGCTGGCCGAGCACCTGCGCTCGCTGACCACCTGCCTGCCCGAGATGACGGCGTCGCAGGCCCCGTTCGCGGTCACCGCGACGCTGCACATGGTCGCCGCGGCGCTCGCCTCGACACCCGAGCCGCAGCAGGCCGCGCGCCCGCAGGTCGAAAGCCCGCTGCTGCGCCAGGCCTGCCGCTACATCGAGATGCACCTGAGCGAGCCGACGCTGTCCGCGGCCGACCTGTGCGCCGCGATCCATGTGTCGCGCGCCACGCTCTACCGCCTGTTCGACGCCTATGGCGGCGTCTCCAGCCACATCCGCGAACGCCGCCTGGCGCGCATCCGCGAAGTGCTGTGCGAAGGCCGCGGCCGCCGCTCGCTCGCGCGCATCGCCGAAGACCACGGCTTCGAGAACTCGGCGCACTTCAGCCGCGCCTACCGCCAGCAGTACGGCCATTGCCCGCGCGACGCCGCCGCGCTCGCCGCCGGCGAACGCAAGCCGAGCGCGCAGGCCGCCGACCCGGGCGACGCACTCGGCCAGTGGCTGCGTGCGCTGCGCGGCTGATCCCACGTCGCCTTGCTCAGGAACATGCCATGACCACGTTCGTTTCCAACCGCGCCACGGTAGGCCCGCAATCGCATGCGGTGGCTTCCGTGCCGCATCTCCGACCGTTGCAGCGCATGCTGCTCGAAACCCTCGCCGACTCCGGCTGGAGCGGCCTCGCGGCGTTCGCCCCACGCCGCGCGCCCGCCGAGCCTGCGTCGGCCACGTCGAGCCAGGCACGGCAATGAAAGTTCTCGCCACACGCGGCCGCTGCCTTGCTGCATGGCTGGCCGGCTGTGCCGCGCT
>JAURVW010001378.1 GCA_030655275.1 Solirubrobacteraceae bacterium | reverse complement strand
TTATGGGGTAGGGATTGAAACCCGACGGTCTCAAGGTTTTCCTTGCGGTGCATACCCGTTGCAATTAGCGATTTACGAGGGTAGGAATTGAAACTACCCAATATAATCCGAAATGGAAAAACAATCACTTGTTGCAATTAGCGATTTTTGAGGGTAGGGATTGAAACGGAAACCATGTTGCCCCAGTTCACGACTAACAGTTTTCAGTTGCAATTGATGTTTTTATGGGGTAGGGATTGAAACTAAGGAAATGCCAATTGAGGCTCAGTTCTGTGAGAATGTTGCAATTGATGTTTTTATGGGATAGGGATTGAAACGACCAGAATGCCAATTTATCTGCTAAAAAACGCTGAAAGTTGCAATTGATGATTTTATAGGGTAGGGATTGAAACTGGGATACGGGACCCTAACTTCTGCCAAAGTTGTCTGCGTTGCAATTAGCGATTTTCGAGGGTAGGAATTGAAACAAGCCCCATTTTTTGAAGTTGCGCTCGTGAAGCTTTGTTGCAATTAGCGATTTTCGAGGGTAGGAATTGAAACGATAAACTTTTTGATTTTGGTTACTCAGGTTCAGAAGTTGCAATTGGCGATTTTTTAGGGTAGGAATTGAAACACGAGGCTACGGGCTGAGGATCATGACTGGTTGAAAGTTGCAATTAGCGATTTTCAAGGGTAGGAATTGAAACGGATGGTTTCTTTCTGCGCAATGGTAACTGCCATAAGTTGCAATTAGCGATTTTCAGGGGTAGGGATTGAAACTCCCCCTCTTCCGAAAAGACAGGAAACTCAAGAAGTATTGCAATTAGCGATTTTCAAGGGTAGGAATTGAAACGCCTGCGTCATGGATGGTTTTTGTAATAGCTGCTGGTAGGTAGCAATTAGCGGTTTTCAAGGGTAGGGATTGAAACATCTCTCCTTTCCATGTAATCGTATTTCCTGTCTGTGTTGCAATTCAAGGGTAGGGATTGAAACGCGGTAGTATCCACGTTGTCTGAGCGATCCACGAACAGTTGCAATTAGCGATTTGCAAGGGTAGGAATTGAAACAATAAATGGATGCAATCCAGCGGTTATAGATGCAATGTTGCAATTGATGATTTTATAGGGTAGGGATTGAAACTTGCCTCTGAGGTTTCCGGATAAAATAGAATTATGGAAGTTGCAATTAGCGATTTTCAAGGGTAGGGAGTGAAACGGAGTATCCGACACCCCGCCGGT
>JAURVW010001356.1 GCA_030655275.1 Solirubrobacteraceae bacterium | reverse complement strand
AGACCCTCGCGGCCCGCTACCCCGAACAGGTGCGCAGTCTCGTCTCGATCATGTCGAGTACGGGGTCGAGCCGCACCGGACTGCCCGCGCGGTCGACCTGGATCCGGATGGTCCGGCCTCCGGGACGCAGTCGCGAGCAGGCCGTCGGGCGCATGGTCGCGCTCTTCCGCCACATCGGCTCCCACGGGTTCCCGTTCGACGAGACGGAGGTCCGCGCCCTTGCCGGCGCGTCCTACGATCGCGACCACAGTCCCGCCGGCGTGCGCCGGCAGCTCGCGGCCATCATGAAGTCCGGCAGTCGCACCCATGAGGTGCGCAAGATCACTGCTCCGACGCTCGTGATCCACGGCGACCGCGACCTGATGGTCGACCCTTCCGGCGGTGCAGCCACGCACGCCGCGATCGGCGGCTCGCGCCTGGAGACGATCGCTGGGATGGGTCACGACCTCCCCGCCGGTGTGCGCCCGAGACTCGCGACCCTCATCGTCGACCACGTCCGGGCCGCCGACGCCGCCCGCGACGAGGCAACGTCGTCCTCGAACTCGTCGTCGGCCGATGCCGCGCCGACCGAGGCCGCCGGCGCATGAGCACCGCGACGGCCGCCACGCCCCTCGCGCGCCTGCGGCGCAAACGGCCTCAGACCTTCGAGGGGCTGCCGCCCGGCCCGACCACGCCGGGCATCCTGCAAACTGCCGGCGTGCTCTTGCACCAGCGCGAGTACATGGCTCGCAACCGCGCGAAGTACGGGCCGATCTTCGCCCTGGACATCGCCGGCTTCAAGCGGCTGGTCGTCGTCTCCGACATCGACCTGATCAAGCAGGTGTTCAAGGAGGACCCGACGGTCCTCCATGCCGGCGACCAGAGCCCGCTGCGCCGGATCCTCGGCCAGCACTCGATGCTGGGCATCGATGAGGGCATCCACCTCGAGCAGCGCAAGCTCCTGCTGCCGCCGTTCAAGGGCCAGCGGATGAAGGCCTACGAGTCGACGATCCGTGAGCTCGCGATCGAGCAGATCGACCGGTTCCCGATCGGCACGCCGCACGCCGTGAGCGACGCGATGCAGACCATCACGCTGCGGGCGATCCTCTCCGCGGTGTTCGGCGCCACCGGTCGCGACTTCGACGAGCTCGAGGAGCTCCTCCCGCCGCTCACGGAGCAGGGCTCGAAGCTCTCGATCTTCCCGCAGCTCCATGTCGACCTCGGCCCGCTCAGCCCGTGGGGACGGTTCATCCGCTTGCGCGGTCGCGTGAACGTGATCCTCGACCGCCTCATCGCGACGGCGAAGGCCGATCCGAACCTCGATGAGCGCCCTGACATCCTCGCGTCGCTCGTGCAGGCGACCCACACCGACGGCACGCCGATGGAGAACGCGGAGATCCGCGACCAGCTCGTCACGATGCTCGCCGCCGGCCACGAGACGACGGCCCACCAACTCTCCTGGGCCGTCGAGCGCCTGGCCCGCAACCCGGAGCCGCTCGCCAAGCTCGTCGCCG
>JAURVW010001354.1 GCA_030655275.1 Solirubrobacteraceae bacterium | reverse complement strand
CGTGCCGTCGGTCTTGGCGACGAACAGCGCCGCGTCCGTGCCGCGCGAGCCAGCGCCGACGAAGCCGTTGGAGACCGCGGTGAAGTCGCGGATGGCGTCGGCGGCCGTCCCGGGGAAGAACGTGAGGCCGTTGCTGTCGCCCCAGGTCGTGTCCCAGTGGCCATCGTTGTCGAAGCGGTACATCATGCCGCGGTTCTGGGTGCCGGTGTTGCGGCCGTAGGCGCCGACGGCGTATCCCGAGCCCGACTTCGCGATGGCGTAGGCCTCGGCGACGGCGCCACCGAAGGCGGAGGAGGCCACGCCGGGGACGCCCGGGACAGGGAAGTTCGCCGGGTTCTGCGTGCCCGACGTGGTGCCGGCACTGTCGCCGCCGAAGGTCGTGTCGAGCACGCCGTTCTCGGTGAACCTCGGGAGCGACGGGCGGTTGGAACCGCCGGTGCCGCCGAGCGCGCCGTAGCCGGCTACGACGACCTTGCCGTCGGCGTCGAGCGCGTTGCCGCGCGCGGCCTCGCTGATGTAAGGGGTGCGCGCGTAGACGGCGCCGCTGCTGTTGGTCCCGAACGTGGTGTCGATGGCGCCGTCGGCGGTCAGCTGTACCGCACCGAGGTCGCGGTCGGTGCGACCGTCGATGTCGCCGCTGTCGGTGCCCTTGGAGATCGTCAGCACGATCTTGTCGTTGCCACGGACCGAGATGCCCCACGCCTGATCGGCGGTGATGGTGGGCGCGGTCGGCGTGCTCGGGGTGACGGCCGGGGTCGGCGTCGGGTTGACCGCTGGGGCCGGGAGGCCGTTGCTGCCGCTGAAGCGCCGGACGCCGGCCGCGCCGAAGTCCGAGTCGAGGGAGCCGTCGGTGTTCAGCCGGATGACGTAGAGGTCCTGGTCGCGCGAATCGGCGGCCGTGCCGTCCTGGATCGTCTCGGCGACGCCGACGACAACGATCTTGCCGTTGGCCTGGACCGCAATGCCCTTGGCCGACTCGGCGGAGCCGGACGGCGTCGCGCCCACGGGCGGCGTGGTGAAGGCCGAAACCAGATTGTGGATCGCGTACCCGTTGGTGCCGAACGTCGTGTCGAGCGTGCCATCGGCCTTGAGCTTCGTCACGAAGAAGGCGCGGTCGGTCGCGCCGACGTTGACGTAGCCAGCGTGGTAGGTCGTGTTGTTCGGGCCGTTCGTCGCGGCCTGGTAGCGATCGGCGAGCGTTTCGCTGGCCGGCGTGAACAGCGTCCCGCCGGTGCCGAAGGTCGAATCGAGCGCGATCGCCTGGGCCGAGGGGGCGGCGAAGAGGCAGACGCCGAGGACGACCGAGCTGGCGAGCGCGGGGAGAGAACGT
>JAURVW010001324.1 GCA_030655275.1 Solirubrobacteraceae bacterium | reverse complement strand
CCGTTGAGCGCGCCGGTCGCGATCGAGCCGCCGACCGCCATCGTGAGCGCGGGAGCATCGTCCGGCACGCGGCGGGCCAGGGCGCGGCCGCCGTGCGAGGCACTGGTACGCAGGGCGCCGCGGACACCGCGATAGACCGTGCGCGAGATGCCGTCGTGCACCCGCTGCACGGGCCGGCCGACGGGTCCGACGGCCGCAAAGGCGCGGTTCGCGATCGCCTCGTGCGTGTCCTGGGCCATCTGGCCGGTCGCGTCGAGCGCTTCGCCCAGCAGTTCGCCGATGGCTTCGATCTCCTCTGCGCGCATCGGCCCTCCAGGTCGTCGAGTGCAGCCCCGATGAGGCTAGTCGACCGGGGCGACGCGGCCACCACCAGGGTGTGGCCGGCGTGACGGATCGCACGCGCAGAGAAACGGAACAAGCTTGTACCGTTTTCGCGATGACTGCGATCGGATCCCCCACGACCGCGCCCCCCGGCGGCGCGTCGTCCACCACCAAACGCGGCCAGGGCGATCCCTGGCTCACGCTCGTCGCGGTCTCGCTCGGCGTGATGATGGTCGCGCTCGACGGCACCGTCGTCGGCGTCGCCAACCCCACGATCCAGCGCGACCTCGGTGCCTCCCTCGCCGGCCTGCAGTGGATCACCAACGGCTACCTGCTCGCGCTGGCCGTGCTCCTGATCCTCGGCGGCAAGCTCGGCGACCGCTACGGCCGCCGCAAGATGTACATCGCCGGCATCATCGGGTTCGCCCTGTTCTCGCTCGGCTGCGCGCTCTCGACCTCGACCGGCATGCTCATCGCGTTCCGCGTCCTGCAGGGCTTTGCCGGGGCCCTCCTCATGCCGAACACGCTCGCGATCCTGCGGGCGGCGTTCCCGGAGGACAAGCTCAACCAGGCCGTCGGCATCTGGGGCGCGACCTCCGCACTCGCCGTCGCCTCGGGCCCGATCATCGGCGGCCTGCTCGTCGAGCACGTCTCGTGGGAGTCGATCTTCCTCATCAACCTGCCGCTCGGCCTCGTCGCCGCGCTCTTCTCCTGGCGGTACGTGGCGGAGACGAAGGAAAAGGGCGAGCACTCCGGCTTCGACTACGGCGGCGTCCTGCTGCTGGCCGGCGGCCTGTTCGCCGTGATCTGGGGCATCATCAAGGCCCAGGAGAACGGCTGGGGCTCGGCGTACACGCTCGGCTTCCTGATCGGCGGCCTCGTCGTGCTCGGGCTCTTCGCGGCCTGGGAGTCGCGCCACCGTGATCCGCTCCTCCCGCTCGACGTGTTCGCCTCGCGGGCCGTCAGCGCCGGCACCGTGCTCGTGATCGTCGGCTTCCTCGCGCTCTTCGGGATCCTCTTCTTCATCGGGCTCTACCTGCAGAACACGCACGGCTACAGCCCCGTCGAGACGGGCGTGCGGATGCTGCCGCTCACGGCCACGTTCGTGATCTCCGCTCCGCTCGGCGGCTACACGACCGAGCGCTTCGGGGCTCGTCCGACGGTGATCGTCGGCATGGTGCTGCTGATCGTCGCGTTCCTCGGCCTCTCCGGGCTCCAGGTCGACACGCCGTACAGCGGCCAGTGGCCGTACTTCCTGATGATCGGGTTCGCGTTCGGCCTGATCATCGTCTCCACGACGGAGGCGATCGTCGGCAACATCTCCGTCGAGCGCGGCGGGGTCGGTGGTGGTCTGCAGTCGACGGCCAACCAGCTCGGTGGCGTGATCGGCACGGCACTCTTCGGCTCGATCATCGTGTCGGTCGTCGGTGGCTCGCTCGGCGACCGGCTCACGCAGGCCGGCGTTCCGGCCGACGTTGCCCAGGGTGTGCTCGAGTCCAAGGAGGTCGTCGGCCAGGGGCTCGCTCCCGTCGGCCCCGACATGCCCGCCGAGCTGGCGCAGGCCATCACCACTGCTTCGCACGGTGCGTTCATCGAGGGTCTCCACACGGCGATGTACGTCGGCGCGGGGCTGGCGGCCGTCGGCGTGCTGCTCGGCCTGCTCGTGACGGAGGGCCGCAAGCTCGACGCGCACGAGAAGGCGGCACACTGACCGGGTGACCGACGCCTCGCCCCTCCGCGCCGACGCCCACCGCAACCGGGCGACGGTCCTGGCTGCGGCGGTGGAGCTGCTCTCGCGCGTTCCCGACGCCTCGATGAAGGACGTGGCCGAGGCGTCGGGCCTCGGCCGCACCACGGTCTACCGGCACTTTCCGTCGCGTGAGGCGCTCACGAAGGCGCTGTTCGAGCAGGCGGTCGACTCGACCGTCGAGGAGCTGCGCGAGATCGTCGCGGCGTCGCGCGAGCCGCGGGCGGTGCTGCGCGGGATCGCGACGGCGACCGTGCGGATCGGCGGGCAGTACCTCTTCCTCGCCGCGCACCGCGACCAGCTCGTCGATGTGCAGCGCGCGCGGCAGGACGACGATCCGCTGCGCGAGTGGATCCTCGACGGTCAGGCCGACGGGTCGCTGCGGCCGCTGGGCCTCGCCTGGATGCAGGAGATGCTCGGCGCGCTCGTGATCGCCGCGCACGACCAGGTGCTCGCCGGCGAGGAGACCGTCGACTCGGCTGCCGACAAGCTCGCCGAGACGCTCATCGGCGCCTTCGTCGCCTGAGCGGCCGGGTCGAGATCCGTCGCCTGGGTCACCCCGGTCGAGATTCGTCGTCTGAGCTACCCCGCTCAAGACGACGGCGGCCCCGTTCCGCGCTCGACCACCCCAAGCTGATTCGGTGCTGCTGATCCCGGGTTCGCGACGCCCCGGCACCCAAGATCGCAAACGGACCGTGGTCCACTGGGCCGAGAGCCCAGTGGACCACGGTCCGTTTGGGGTTTGGCGCTTGGGCTGGTGGTGGGGCTTGACTTCAAGCTTGGTTGAAGTTCTACGGTCGTTGGCGACACACGGGTCGCGGAGCCAACCTCGGCCCGCGACCTACTCATACGAGGCGAGGAGCCCACGATGACCATCACCCAAGGCGTACCGGGAGCAAGCGAGACGATCACCGCGGAGGTGCTCTCGTGGCCGGGGATGACGGCGACGACGGGCTCGCGCGGCGAGTGGTCGTTCCGGCTCGGCCGACGGGAGATCGGCCACCTGCACGGCGACCGCGTGATGCACGGCGCCTACGGCAAGACGCAGTGGCGCGAGCTCCACGCCGCCGGCCGGATCGACTTCCACCCGGTGTTCCCGGGCCGTGAGGGGCCGGCGCAGCGCGCGATCGACACGGGCGACGACGTCCGCGACGTGATCGCCCTGCTGCGCCTCTCCTACGACGGCCACCAGGCCCGTGCGGCCGAGCGCGCCGCCGCGTGACCACCGACCGCTTCGCCGCCATCGCCCATCGCGCCGCGATCGAGGCCGTCGCGGCGTGGCGTGGCGCCGCCAGAGCTTCGGCCTGCGCCGCGGCGTCCTAGCGTGAACGGAGGATGCACCTGAGACACCGCGAACCGAGACCGGCGCCCGGCGCCACCTTCGCGGCCCTCCAGAATCCGAACTTCCGCACGTACTACGCGGGCCAAGCGGTGTCGCTCGTCGGCACGTGGATGCAGATGACGGCGATGGCGTGGCTCGTGCTGTCGCTCACCGGCTCGAGCACGAAGCTCGGCATCGTCATCGCGCTTCAGACCTTGCCGGTGCTCGTCTTCGGCCCGTACGGCGGCGTGATCGCCGACCGCGTCGACAAGCGACGCCTGATGGTCGCGCTCCAGACGGCGATGGGCCTCCAGGCCCTGATCCTCGGCGTGCTCACGATCAGCGGTGGGGTCGAGTTCTGGATGATCGGCGCGCTCGCCGCGCTGCTCGGGCTCAACAACGCCTTCGAGAACCCGGCCCGCCAGGCGTTCATCCTCGAGATGGTCGGCCCGGATCAGCTCCGCAACGCCGTGAGCCTCAACTCGCTGCTCGTGAACGCCGCGCGCGTGGTCGGCCCGGCGGTCGCCGGCCTGATGATCGCGGCGATCGGCGAGGGCTGGTGCTTCCTGCTCAACGCGGCGAGCTTCGTCGCGGTGGTCGGGTCGCTCGTCGCGCTCGACCGTTCCCAGCTCTCCCCGAGCCCGCCCGTCGTCCGCGGCGCCGGGCAGCTCCGCGAGGGCCTGAGCTACGTGAAGGGCGAGCCGCAGATCGGGATCCCGCTGCTGATGATGGCGATCACCGGCGTGCTCGCATACGAGTTCCAGGTGTCGCTGCCGGTCTTCGCGCAGGACAGCCTCGGTGGTTCCTCCGAGGTCTTCGGGTTCCTCACGGCGGCGATGGGCGTCGGTGCCGTCGCCGGCGCCCTCCGCGTGGCCCGCTCCGGCACCACGGGCCTGCGCCCGCTCTCGCTCGCCGCCGCCGGGCTCGGCGTCGCGCTGCTGCTCACGGCCGTCGCCCCGAGCCTGCCCGTCGCGCTGTTCACCCTCGTACTCGTCGGCTGGTCGAGCGTGACCTACATGGCGACCGGCAACACGACTCTCCAGCTCGGGGCCGCGCCCCACATGCGCGGCCGGGTGATGTCGCTGTGGTTCGTCGCCTTCCAGGGCTCGACGCCGATCGGCGGCCCGCTCATCGGCGCGATCATCGCTGCGACCGACGCTCGCGTGGGCCTCGCGGTCGGCGGCGTGGCCTGCCTGGTCGTCGCGGTCGGCGGGCGCGTCGCGTGCATGCGGCTCGACGACGTCGTGGAGATCGAGCTCCCCAACGACGACGACAAGACGCGACCGGCCGGTGGGCGTGCGCCTCGCGATGCCGACGCCCGCACCGGCGAGTTCGTCGCCGTCGCCGCCGAGCGCTGAGCGCGGGTCTCAGGCCTCGTCAGCTTCGGTCTCCGTGACCTGCGGCGGTGCGTCGGTCGCGTCACCGGTCGCGGACCCCGACGAATTCTCGTCGTCGGTCAGCGTCCACCGGCCGCCGTCGAGGTCGTCGTATCCCGTCGTCGTGGCGCGGCCGTCGTCGACGAGCTTGCGCAGGTGGGCCCAGAGCGAGCCTCGGGCGATGGGGAGGCGGCCGGGTTCGATGTCGTCGTAGACGCCGCCGAGCAACTCGTCGACCGTGACCGGTCCGCCATCCAGCGCGAGGAGCGCCTCGACGATCCTGGCCTCGCGGCCGTCGCGGTGGTCGATGATCGCGTGGATCACGGGGGCCGGTGAATGGAAGAGATGCCCGTGCGCCGGCGCGAGGGCCCGCAACGGGGGCTCGTGCGAGAGCAACCGCTCGAGCGACGCACGGTAGAGCCGCACGTCGCCGTCGGGCGGCCACAGGACGACGGTGCTGCCGTGCATCACCTGGTCGCCGGTGAAGAGCAGCCGCTCCTGTTCGAGCAGGAAGCAGAGGTGGTTGGCGGCGTGGCCCGACGTGTGGAGGGCGCGCAGCGTGAAGTCCTCGCCGACGACCCGCCCGCCGTCGATCAGGCGACGGTCGATCTCGAGGCCGTCGCGGGCCTGGAACGCGAGCACCTCGGCGCCGGTGCGGGCCGCGAGCGGGGCGGCCCCGGGCCAGTGGTCGTGGTGCGTGTGGGTCACGAGGATCCACTTGATGCGGCCGGCGCCGGCCTCGACGATCGCGTCCAGGTGCGACTCGTCGTCGGGGCCCGGGTCGATCACGGCGAGGGGTCCGTCGCCCTCGACGGCGCCGACGAGATACGTGTTGGTGCCCTGGCCCGTCATCACGCTTGGGTTCGGCGCGAGGATCCGGCGCACGAGCGGAGAGAGCGTGGCGACCTCGCCGGCCACGAGGGGGGCGTCGTTGCTCATGCTGCGGCCTCGGGTTCGGCGAGCGCCTCGACCTCAGGCGCGATGCCTGCGTCGGCGGGAGCCGCGACGGGCCGCACCGGCGGTCCCTCGATCACCGGCGGGTCGACGATTGCGGCGGCGGCGGCGATCGCCTCGGCCGCCGTCGACGACTCCGTCAACCAGCCCAGGCTGGCGATCGTCGGCAGGCGCATCACGAGCTCGCCGGCGGCGTGGCGGCGCAGCGTCTCGGGCGGACGGTGCCACTCGGCGGCGATGGCCTCGCGGCCGTCGTGGGCAGCGCGTTGCCCGGCGGGCGCCGCGGCCACGAAGAAGCGGGTGTCGTAGCGCCGCACGAGCCCGAGCGGCGTGATCCACCGCGACACGAAATGGGTACCGGAGAGGTCGAGGCGGAGGTCTTCGGCCTCGAGGATCTCGCCGATCGACCGTTCCCCCGCGTCGATGGCGCGGCGGTGTTCGGCGAAGCGGGCGGCGACGGCGTCGTCGCGCAACGAGAGGAGCCGCCCGTCGCTCGCGTGGCGGGCCGCGAGCAATCCGGCTTCCTCGAAGGACTCCCGGATCGACGCGACCCAGAAGGCCAGTCCGCCGGCGGCCTCGGCCTCCTCTGGCGTGAGGCCGTCGCAGCGTGAGAGCACCGTGGGATCGGCGTCGCCAGGATCGACGGCGCCGCCGGGGAACACGTGCACCCCGCCGACGAATTGCGACTGCAGGTTGCGCCGCAGCAGACACACCTCGAGGGTCGATCCGTCCGTCGGATCGGGCTCGCCGTCGCGTACCAGCATCACGGTCGCGGCCGGCCGGATCTCGACCGCGGCCGCCCCGGCCGCATCGCCCACGTACCGGTCGCCGGGACCGGCGGGCGCGCCTTCGGAGGGCGACGGGGCTGACTCAGGAACAGGGGGCATCGCAGACCCCGCTCACGCTAGTGCGGCGAGTCACGACGGCCTCGGCAGCGGCGTGATGGCGAGGAGATCCCCGCCTCCCGCGGGGCTGTCCTCTTCCGTGGCCCAGCTCGTGGCGAGGAGCCCGCCGCTGAGCCCCGTCACGCCCGTCAGGTGATCGGCTTCCCTGAACGCAGCGGTGGACCCGGGGATCAGCGACACCTGGCGGAAGGCGCGGGCGCTGGTCTGCGGCGCAGCGAGGAATCCGAGCTGGCGGTCGCGCGTCGCGCCGATCCACGCCGCCACCGTGCGGCCGCTCGGGAGCGGGCCAAGCCGCGTCGAGGCGCCCCGGCCGGGGTCGAAATCGGACGACCGATGCACGCCGCGCGCCGTGCCGTCGTAGAAGCCCAGGCCCTTGTCGCCGGCGCGGTCGACGACCACCGTGGCGCGGTCGGTGCGGTCGACCCGCACGGCGAGGTTGCCGCCGAACGCGTTCTCGGTGCCGTCGTCGACGAGGTGTTGCACGCGGGACGGTTTGGTCGCACGCCGGCCGAGGCTCACGAACCACGAGCTGCTGCGGTCGCGCTCGGCGCGGTCGATGCCCACGGCCAGGAACGCGGCCAGGAGGGTCCCGTCGCGCCGAAAGCCTGCCCGGACATGGGTCCGCCAGTCCCGGCCGCCCTTTGCGCGGAGGCCGACCGGAAGCGGGATGCCCCGGCTCACCCGACCCGTCGCCGAGATGTGCCGCACGACGGTCGGTCGCTGTCGCTTCTCGTCGGAGATGTCGGGGAGGGAGAACACCACGCCGCCGCCGTCGGGCCCGAGCGCGATCGCCATGCCGTCGATGCCGCGTACCGGTCGGCCGATGTCGACCGGTTTGCCGAACGTTTCGGCCCCGGCGGCTCGGAAGGCCAGGCGCAGGACCGTCCGCTGTTCGGAGCGGCCCTCGTACCAGCCGACGGCGGCTGCGCCGCCAGGGCCGACGACGAGCGGAGTCTGGGTGATCGCCTGCCGTCCCAGCGGCGAGATTCGTTCCGTGCGTAGCGCGCCGTCCTCCAGCGTCGATACATGGAGGGTCAGGGCGTCGTTCTCGCCGCCGAGAGCGACGAGGGCAACGCCGCCGTCGGGGGTGAGGGTCGCATCGTCGACGCTGCCGATCGTGCCCGGCGCGATCAGGCCGTCCGTGCGCGTCGTGCGGCCGGTGGCGTCGAGATGGTCGATCCTCGGCTTGCCGCCGTCTCCGAGGACGGCCATTCGTAGCCCGCTGCCCTCGGCCTGCAGTTCCGACACCGATCCGGACACGTTGATCGGGACCGGCCCGGACGTCGGTGTGGTCGGCGCTGCGCCACCGGTGGGCGTGGTCGCGGCCGGGCCGGGAGTGGGCGTCGTCGGAGCGGGTGACGCGGTCTGGGCGGCCCCCGAGGCGGCAGCGACGGCCAGAACGCCCGTCACGAGCGGGAAGGCCAGGAATCTGGTGGGACGAGCCATGCGACCAACGCTACGGGCCGACCGGCGTCGCGACCGGTCGCGACGGGGCGCCGCGGGCGAGCGGCGTTCCGGCGCCCCGGGAAGCTCCCCGTCGCTCGAAGCGGTTGAGCAGTTCCGAGGAAAAATGCTGGGCATCGCCGGCCGAACCGCCGTTGCCGCACGAAAGCATTTTGCCTTCGTTGAGCAAGGCGTTG
>JAURVW010000063.1 GCA_030655275.1 Solirubrobacteraceae bacterium | reverse complement strand
TCGCCGCGTGGATGTACGCGTTCACGACCGCGCTGCTCACCACGTGCCGCCCGCCGGTCGAGCCCACCGAACCGCCCGAGCCGCCCGAACCGCCTGAGTCGCGCGAGCCGCCCGAGCCGATCGCGAACAGCGGCGCCCCCTCGGGCGCGTCCGCGAGGAGCTGCGCGACGACCGGGGCGACGCCGGCGTCGTCGACCACCAGGTGCCACGGCCGGTGCTCCTTGCCGATGAAGGTGAACTCGACGGAGGTTCCGTCGACCCGCACGTGCTCCCGGGTGAGCGTGGTGAGCCCGTAGGTGTGGTTGTCGCGCGCGTAGCGGTCGGTGCCCACCCGGAACAGACCGCGGTCGATGAGCCGGATGACGGCCGCCGTGGCGCGCCTCACCTCGGCGCCCGTCGACCCGGTCGGCTCCGCGGCCAGGTGCCGGTCGACCTGCGCGCGCAGCCGGGGCAGGGCGTCGCCGAACGGCAGCAGGTGCTCGAACTTCTGCTCCGCCGCCTGCTGCTCGGCCGCGGTCGAGTACCGGTACTGGGTGCGCCCGCGCGCGTCGACGCCGGTGGCCTGCACGCGCGCCCGCGCATCCGGAGACGCCCAGACGTCGCGCCAGGCCGGCGGGATGCGCAGGGCGTCGAGCCGCGCCCGCGTCGCCTCGTCGACCACCGGCGCGCCTGTCTCGTCGGTCCAGCCCTCGCCCGGCGGGTCGGAGCGGTGCAGTCCGCTCGCCCGGCACATCCGGATCGCGGTCGGACTCGAGATCGGCATACGCCACGGTACCGCCCGGCCCGGCGCCGCGGCGATCGCTCAGAGCGGCGGCAGGGCGGCGAGGGCCTCGTCGGCCTTCGCCTCGGTGACGCCCAGGTCGTCGACGAGCAGCCGGCGCGCCGGGCCCGTGTCGCCGCGGCGCAGCGCCTGGTACGCGGCGTCCGCGGTGCCGGCGAGCGCCGCGGTGGGGCGCTTGGTCACGCCGAGCTGGTCGGCGAGCTCCTGCGCGGTGCCGACGCCGTAGGCGTTCTTGAGGGCGACGGGCAGACGGTAGCCGCCGAGGGGTCCGAGATCCATGAGAGGGCTCCTTTCGTGGGATGCACGGCTCACCGTACGACCGCCGCGCTCCACCCGCGACGGGTCGACACGGGGCCCGCCGCGCGCTACGGCGGGCCCCGGATCCCACCGGCTCGTCTGCCGGCAGCTCGTCCGCCGTCGCCGGTCAGGCTCGCTCGTCATCCGTCACGCTCAGCACCCAGGTGACGCCGAAGCGATCGGTGAGCATGCCGAATCCCGCCGACCACGCCGAGGCCGCCAGCGGCTCGACGACGGTCGCGCCCGCGGCGAGGGCTTCCCACGAGAGCCTCGCGTCCTCGAGCGAGCCGGCGTTCAGGGCGAGGAAGAAGGGCTGGTCGGTGACCGTGGTGCCGTTCTCCCGCCGGGTCGAGCCGGCCGCACCCGCGAGCCCGCGTGCCTCGGCGACGCCGGGAACGTCGTAGGCCATGACGGTGAAGCCGGATGCCGCACCGACGACCTGTCCGAAGACGACCCGGTCGGTGTCCGGGAGCCCGGCGGGCATCCCGAAGTCGCCGTACGTGCGCACGACGGCCTGCCCACCGAAGGCGGAGGCGTAGAACTCCAGCGCGGCGCGGGCGTCACCGGCGAAGTTGAGGTGGGTGATGGGGAAGGCGGACAAGGGATCTCCTGACGTGAGCCGAAGCCGGCGGGCGGCTTCGCGATGAACGGCCGACGAGTGCGACCGGGACGAGCCTCCCAGGGGTTCCGGACAGGGAACGTCCGCATCATGCGGGAGAATGGGGACATGCCGATCGCCGCCTCCCCCTCGACCTCGCGGCGGCTGCTCGCGCTGCTGTCGCTGCTGCAGGCGCGGCGGGACTGGCCGGCCCCGATCCTCGCCGAGCGCCTCGAAGTGAGCGAGCGCACCGTGCGCCGTGACATCGAGCGGCTGCGCGAGCTCGACTACGTCATCGACTCGACGCGGGGTCCGGATGGCGGCTACCGACTCGGCGCCGGAAGCCGGCTACCGCCGCTGCTCTTCGACGACGAGCAGGTCGTGGCCCTCACCCTCGCCCTCCGCACCGCGGGCACGCTCGGCGCGGGGGTGGAGGAGGCCGCCGAACGAGCGCTCGGCACGGTGCTGCGGATGCTGCCGGAGCGCCTGGCGCAGCGCGTGGGCAGCCTGGCCGCGGTGGTCGACGCCGCCGCTCACGCGACCGCGACCGCGACCCGCGATCCGAGCCATCCGGCGCCCGGCGGACCAGACGGACGGGACGGAGGACCGGCCGAACGGGACGGGCCGGCCGACCCGGCGGTGCTGCTGCGCATCGGCGAGGCCATCCGCTCCCGGCACGAGCTGCGCTTCGACTACGCCTCGCCCGGCCCCCGCACCGCCTCGGAGCGCCCGGTGCGCGTGGTCGAGCCGCACCACCTGCTGTTCCGCGGCGGCCGCTGGTACCTGCTCGGCTTCTCGCCGGAGCACGAGGACTGGCGGGTGCACCGCGCCGACCGGATCGCCCCGCGCTCGCACGACGGCCGCCGGTTCGAGCCCCGTGCCGTTCCGGGCGGGGATCCGGCCCGCTACCTCGCCGCACGCTTCCGCGGCGCGACCGCCGCGACCGCCGGCGAC
>JAURVW010001310.1 GCA_030655275.1 Solirubrobacteraceae bacterium | reverse complement strand
GGCAGGCGGGCCGGACGCGACTCCGGCGCCCCTTCCGGCCGGCCCGACACCCGCACCCGGCGACGCCACGCCGACCTCGGCACCCACGCCGATCGCCCAGACGCCGACGCCCGGTGGGGCGACGCCTCCCGGCAGCCTCGGCACTCCGGGCGACACGTCGCCGACGGGCGGCACGCCGGCCGTCAGCGCTGTCGGCGTCTCGCAGTCGACGTTCGCCGCCGGCACGAGCGTGTCGTTCACGCTCACGTCCTCACATGCGGGCACGGCCAGGGTCGTGATCTCGAAGGCAACACCGGGACGTCGCGCGGCCGGCACCTGCAAGGCGCAGACCAAGGCCAACAAGAAGGCCAAGAAATGCACGTTCGACAAGGTCGTCACCACGCTCAGCGCGAGCGCCGCGAGCGGCAAGGTCTCGATCCCGTTCAACGGCAAGATCGGCAAGAAGACCCTGGCCCCCGGCACCTACAGGGCGACGATCACCGTCACGAGCTCGACCGGCGAGGTGTCGAACCCGACCGTGCTCACCTTCAAGGTCAAGGCGGCGAAGAAGAAGGCGGCGAAGAAGAAGTGATGGCCGGCGGGTCGACATGTCGAACATGAGGATTGCGGCGGCCGCGAACGGCTCGTCTGCGGGGCCGGGGCGCTCCGGTCTCCCGCCGATCGATTGACATCGCACGGTCCGTAGCGCAAGACTGCGATGTGATCGAGGTCCGGAGTCGTCGTCCCACGCTCCCCCGTCTGTGGCCGACATCGCGTGTCCCCACCTCCACAGATCCAGGAGTCCTCGATGAGGCCCACCCTGTCCACCTCCGTCATGCGACGGCCTCGCCTGGTCGCGACGGCCGCGCTCGCAACGGCCTCACTCGCCCTCACCGGTCTCGGAGTCGGCTCCGCCATCGCCGATTCGGGCACACCGTCGTCGACCGCCCCGCCGACCGCAGCGGTCGGCATCCTGCTCTCGACACCGACGCCCACGCCGAAGCTCACCCCCGCACCGCCGACGCCGACCCCGTTGCCGCAGTACACCGGCACGCTCTGCGTCGACCCGGCTCCGGGTGCGGTCGAGAAGACCTACGCGATCAAGAGCGCCAGCTCGGCGGGCGCCACCGTCAGCTGGAACACGGGATTCGGATGCTTCCCGCTGCCGGTCAGGATCATCACCGAACTCGATGGCGTGAAGGTCAGCGAGACGGTGTCCCCGCAGACGGCCGGTCAAGTCTCCATCCCCGGCCCCCTGGAGGAAGGCCGTAGCTATCGCGTGAAGATCACCGCGATCTTCGCGAACCCGCCCGGCTCGTCCGGCGGGGGCAAGGTCCTCGGCGACTTCGACCTCGTGATCCCGTGGGCCGACCCGCTGCCGACGCCGACCCCGACCCCGACGTTCACGCCGACGCCGAGGCCGACGCTCCTCCCGTCCTACCCCGGCATCTGCATCGACCCGCCGCGGAACACGACGCCCCCGACGTTCACCTTGAAGGAAGTCACCTCCACCACCGCCAGGGTCGACTGGTTCGTGGGCGGCGGCTGCTACGAGATGCCGATCGTCACCACGCTGTTCGTCAACAACGTCCAGCGCGAGCGGACGGTCGGCGGACCGTCGACGTTCTCCGGCAGTTACACCGTCACCGGCCTCGAGCCCGGGACCACCCATCGGGTGAGGATCACGGCCCAGTACCGGTCCGTCGGAAGCAGCAGCTTCACGACCAAGGTGCTCGGCGACCAGGACATCACGACGCCGCTGGTCGATCCGACACACACGCCGACCCCGTCGCCGATCGTCGATCCGACGCCCACGCCCACCGTGGACCCGACGCCTACGCCGACGCCGACGCCGACGCCGATCGTGGACCCGACCCCCACGCCCACGCCCATCGTCGACCCAACCCCCACGCCGGTCCCGCCGACGCCGAGCCCGAGCCCGTCCAGCTGTGCGACTCCCGGCAGCGGGGGTGCGGTCGACGCGTCCTACAACCAGTACCCCTACAAGGTCGGCGGCACCGCCACGCTCAAGACCCTGACCAAGGGCTCCATCCCGCTCAGCGGCCTGCTCTCGCTGCGGCTGTGCCTGCCCGCGCAGACGCTCTCCGGTGACCTCACGCTGGATCCAGCGTCGGCCAAGCTCACGGCGCTCGGCTTCTTGCCGGTGAGTGCCAAGGTGAACATCGCCCAGACGGAGAAGGTCGTCGGAACGGTGCGCAACAACGAGCTGGTCCTGGTCGCGAAGGTGCGGATCAAGCTGCCATCGGTGAAGGTGCTCGGGATCGAGCTCGCCGGCGGCGCGAACTGCCAGGCGAAGCAGATCTCGTCGATCACCCTGAAGTCCACGCAGCAGGAGTTCCTGCCGACCGAGGGCGGTCCGGTGGCCGGCACCTTCGCGATCAGCAACCTCAC
>JAURVW010001292.1 GCA_030655275.1 Solirubrobacteraceae bacterium | reverse complement strand
CGGCGACGGCGGCGACCAGAGCATTCGACGACAGACCGCGTTCGGCGGCCATGGCGGCCGGCCCGATGAACCGCTCGTGCCGCGAGATCTTGCGGAGCGGCTGCCGCCCGACGCGCTGCACGGTGTCGATCAGGGCGGGGTTTCGGAAACGGTCGAGGATGGTCGCGCGATAGGTCGCGAGCTCGGCGGGGTCCAGCCCGTGCTCTGCGACCAGCACGGCCGAGGTCTCCTCCAGCGCCGCCGACACGCGTGCCGCGATGTCGGGGTCTGCCAGGGCGTCCGAGATGCGCTCGACCCCGCCGCGTGCGCCGAAGTAGGCCGTGGCCGCGTGCCCCGTGTTCACGGTGAACAGCTTGCGTTCGATGAACGGGGCGAGCTCGTCGACGAAGTGCGCGCCCGGAATCACCGGGAGATGATCGCCGAAGGGCCCGGACTCGATCGCCCACTCGAAGTACGGCTCCACCGTGACGTCCACGCCGCCGCCCGAAGGCTGGGCGGGCACGATCCGGTCGACGGCCGTGTTCGCGAAGACCGCGCGAGCGAGCAGCTCGCCGGCATCCGTCCCCGCCGCCGTCTCTATCTCGGTGCGGAGCAGATCCGTCGCGCCGATCGCGTTCTCGCAGGCCATCACCTGCAGGGGAGCGGCGTCGTCCGCGCGAGCGGCGAGTCCGGCGACGATCGCCGGAGCGACGAAGCGCAGCACGGTCGGCCCGACGGCGGTCGTGACGACATCGGCTGTCGCGACCTCCCGGGTGAGAGCGTCCGGATCGGTGCGGCTGTTGACCGCGCGGAATCCGGTGACGACGTGATCCACGCCACCGGGGCCCGCCTCGTGCACCGTGTACTCGTCGACGGCGTTGATCGCGTCCACGAGGGCATCGGCGACGTCGGAGAAGACGACCTCGTACCCGCCCTCGTGCAGCAGCAGGCCGACGAAGCCGCGCCCGATGTTCCCGGCACCGAAGTGGACGGCCTTCATGGCTCGCTCCTCGCCCATCACTCGTTGACGGCGGAGAGCAGCGCGAACAGCTCGTCGGGCGTCTGAGCGGCGTTGAGCTTCGCCACGTCGTCGTCATCCGAGAACAGGATCGCG
>JAURVW010001282.1 GCA_030655275.1 Solirubrobacteraceae bacterium | reverse complement strand
GCGGCACCTGCCGGTCGACCTCGTGGCCGGCGACGACCTTGTCGACGAGCTCTCGAACGCACCCGGCGTGCGCTACCTGAACCTGCGCGGCGATCCCTCGCCGAACGTCTCGCTGACCGCCAAGTGCAAGCGGCTGCTCGGCTACTACGCAAGCCTGATGGCGTATGCGTTCCGCAGCCGCGCGCCGGTCTTCCACATCCTCTGGAACAACAAGTTCGAGTGGTTCGACCGCACCGTGCTGATGCTCTACTACAAGCTGCTCGGCAAGAAGATCGTGCTGACGGCGCACAACGTCAACATCGCCGCGCGCGACGGGCATGACAGCGCGCTCAGCCGCGCGTCGCTCGGCTTCCAGTACGCGCTCTGCGACCACATCTTCG
Source organism: Solirubrobacteraceae bacterium (assembly GCA_030655275.1). Lineage (GTDB taxonomy): Bacteria > Actinomycetota > Thermoleophilia > Solirubrobacterales > Solirubrobacteraceae > JAGIBJ01. The sequence goes on along the minus strand of JAURVW010001282.1, from coordinate 1,018 downwards.
TCCACACGCAGAAGATGCAGGACGAGTTGCACGCGGGCTTCGGCATCGCACGCGCGAAGACCTCGGTGATCCCCTTCGGCATCAACAACACCTCTCCGAAGACGGCACTCGGCGCCGCCGAAGCGAAACGCCGGCTGGGGCTCGACGCGTCGCACCGCACCTTGCTTTTCTTCGGCAACATCGCGCCGTACAAGGGGCTCGAGTATCTGGTCGAGGCGATCTCGATCGCGGCGCGTACGAACCCGAGCTACCGCCTCGTCATCGCCGGCCGGCCGAAAGGCTCGGAACAGTATTGGTCGGATGTCCACAGCCGCATCGACAAGCTCGGGCTGCAGGCGTCGATCCTCGAGCGGACCGATTTCGTTCCGGATGAAGAGGTGGAGGTCTACTTCAAGGCCGCGGACGTGCTCGTGCTGCCCTACACGCACGTGTTCCAGAGCGGGGTGCTGTCGCTCGCATACAGCTTCGGGCTGCCCGTGATCGCATCGGACGTGGGTTCGCTGGCCGACGACATCGTGCCCGGCCGCACCGGGCTCGTCTGCCGTGCGCGCGACCCGCACCATCTCGCAGAGCGGATCGACGAATACTTCGCGAGCGACGTCTCTCGCGACCTCGCGAATCGCCGCGCCGACATCGAGCTCTACGCCAACGGACGCTATTCGTGGGCGAAGGTGGGCGAGATGACCGAGTCCGTCTACCGTGCGCTCGTCGAGCGTCGCGGCTTCTGATCGACACGCGAGCGCACCACCATGGCTGCCGCCGCGCACCCACACGCCCAAGCGCTCGATGACGAGTGGACTGCGCCATTGGTGTCGATCCTGATCCCCGCGTACAACGCCGAGCGCACGATCGAAGAGACGCTGCGCTCGGCACTGGCGCAGACCTGGGCACGCACCGAGATCATCGTCGTCGACGACGGGTCGACCGACAGCACGCTCGCGGTGGCACGTCGCGTCGCACCGCTCTGCATACGGGTGGTCGCGCAGGCCAACCAGGGCGCGGCGGCCGCACGCAACGC
>JAURVW010001279.1 GCA_030655275.1 Solirubrobacteraceae bacterium | reverse complement strand
CGAGTGGGACAACCGCGGCGGCTCGCCGTCGGAGCGCGCCACCGAGCTGTTCCACGCGGCGCCGGGCTGCGTGCGGTCCGCGACGGCGTTCTCGCAGTCCGAGCGGTGGGAATCGCTCGACGTCGATGCCTCCGACGGCTGCATCCACGACATCGAGCACGCGCACTCCAAGGATGGCGGCCTCGCCATCCTCTACGGCAACATCGCCGAGCGCGGCTGCGTCGTGAAGACGGCCGGCGTGGATGAGTCGATCCTCACGTTCTCCGGGCCGGCCATGGTGGTCGAGTCCCAGGACGATGCCGTCGACGCGATCCTCAGCGGTCGCGTGAAGGAGGGCGACGTGGTCGTCATCCGGTACGAGGGCCCGCGTGGCGGTCCCGGCATGCAGGAGATGCTCTACCCGACGTCCTACCTGAAGGGCCTCGGCCTGGGCGCGAAGTGCGCGCTCCTCACCGACGGCCGCTTCTCCGGCGGCACGTCCGGCCTGTCGATCGGGCACGTCTCGCCCGAGGCTGCGTCCGGCGGCGCGATCGCCCTGGTGAAGACCGGCGACACCATCAGCATCAGCATCCCCGAGCGGTCGATCTCGCTCGACGTCTCCGATCGCGAGCTGGCCGATCGCCGCCTCGAGCTCGAGAACAACGGCGGCTACTTCCCCGTCGACCGCGAGCGCCACGTGTCGCCCGCCCTCCGGGCCTACGCCGCCATGGCGACCTCGGCCGACACCGGCGCCGTGCGCGACGTCGATGCGCTCGAGCGTGCGGTCCACGCCGCGGGCGGCCGCCCGGACACGGTGCCGGTCGGGCACGTCTAGCCGTCGGCCGCAGCTGCGGCCGTCGAGGTAGCCTCCCGGCCGTGGAGCGCCATCGCATTACCCGGTACGTCGAGCCGCTCCGCGAGGGCGGCTCGCTGCCGGGCCTCGTGGAGGTCGACGACGACGGCCTCTACGTCGTGAAGTTGCGCGGCGCCGGCCAGGGCGTGCGGGCGCTCGTGTCGGAGATCGTCGTCGGCGAACTCGCCCGCGCGCTCGGACTACGCGTGCCGGTGCTGGCCCTGCTCGAGCTCGACGACGCGATCGGCCGCGCCGAACCCGACCCCGAGATCCAGGCGCTGCTGCGAGGGTCGGTCGGCGACAACGTCGGTCTCGATTTCCTGCCGGCCTCGCTGCCCTTCGCGATCCACGCCGACCGTGCCGTCCCAGTCGAGGAGGCCGCCGCCGTCGTCTGGCTCGACCTCCTCACGACGAACGTCGACCGCACGCCGCGCAACCCCAACCTCCTCTGGTGGCACGGCCATCTCTGGCTGATCGACCACGGGGCGGCGCTCTACCGCCAGCATGCCGCCACACTCGGGCCGGGCGAGGCCGATCGTCCGTTCCCGCAGATCGCCGACCACGTGCTCCTGCCGCTGCTCGGCGCTGCCGGTGCGGCGCGCGTGGAGACGCTGCGAACGGCGCACGAGCGCCTCGCGCCGCTGCTGACGACCGAGACGCTCGCCGGGATCGTCGGCCAGGTGCCGGTCGACTGGGCTGGCGACCACGACTACGCCGGCTACCTCGCGGCGCGTGTGGAGGTCGTCGGTCGTACCCTCGCGCAGACCGACAGCCTCGAGATCACCGGATCGGCGACGACCGGACCGGGCACCGGCGGTCTTCCGCGGGGACCGGAGGCCGGCAGGGGTCTCGGGCCGCGCGTCGGCGCACCGAAGCCGAAGGACGGCGCATGAGCGAGCGCGAGGCGTACTCGTGGTCGCTCCTACGTGTCGTCCCGCGGATCGAGCGCGGCGAGCAGATCAACATCGGCGCCGTCGTGTTCTCCCGTCGCCACGACTTCCTCGGGCTCGAACTCGTCCTCGATGAGCCGCGCCTGCTCGCCTTCGCCCCCGACCTCGACCTCGATGAGCTCCGCACCCAGCTCACCGGCCTGGAGCGCGTCGCCGCTGGCGATCCCGGCGCCGGCCGCGTGGCCGGCATGAGTACCGGCGACCGCTTCGGCTTCCTCGCCGCTCCGAGCAACACGATCCTCCAGGCCTCGCCCGTGCATGTGGGCCTCTGCGTCGATCCGGCCGAGGCGCTCGAGCGGCTCGTCGACCGCTACGTGCGGCTGTAGGCACATGGATCCGGGGTCGCCGGTGAGCCGACGCGTGCGCTGGCGGCGGCGGATCGGAACGACGATCGCAGTCGTCGTCTCGCTCTTCGTCGTCGCGGTCGTCCTGTTCTTCGGCTACACGATCCCGGTCCGTTGGGAGATGGTCGGGGCGGGAACCGACGGACATTCGCTCGTGGTCGTGATTCGCGACGACCTCAACGGCTGCAGCCCGGAGCCCAGGATCCGGGTCTCGGCATCGAACGAACGCCGGATCACGATCAAGGCGCGGGTCCGCGCCTTCGGCGGTTGTGGCAACAAGGACCTCCGGCTCTTCGCTCCGGAGACCGTCGATGTCCGCGTCCCGCTGGAGGGGCAGGAGATCGTCGGGTCGAAGAAGGGAGAGCCGTCGGAGTCCATCTCCGTCTTTGCGCGCGACTACGTCGCGCCACGGCTCATCGGCCTCGCGCCCGAGGACGTCACGGCAATCGCCCGAGCGACGGGTTTCGTCGAGGTCGAGGTGCCGCCGAACGTGGTCTCCGTCGAGTCGCAGGAGCCCGCCGCGGGGACGCGCCGCTCGAACGGATCTTCGACTGAGCGCCCCTCCCCGCTTCGTCTCACCTGGGTGACGCGTTGAAGGTGCCGACGAGCCCCAGGGAATGCACCAGGTCCCGAACCTAAGGCGCTCGGCTCCCCATCAGTAAGCAAGACTTCGGAATGCTAGCATTGCTAGCAGGTGGGATGAATGGCGTCGTTGAGCATCCGAGATCTGGACGACGGAGTCCGTGATCGACTGAAGATCCGCGCCGCGGCCAACGGCCGCTCGATGGAAGCCGAGGTGCGAGCGATCTTGAGTGATGCCCTGGGCGCCCAGGACCGTTCGGCCGGGTTGCTCGGGGCGCTGTCGGCCCGTGTCACGGCCGTGGGCGGCGTTGAACTCGAGTTGCCCCCTCGGGCGGAGCGCCCGCGCGCCGCTGATCTCTCGTGATCGTCGTCGACAGCAACGTCCTGTCTGAACTGATGCGGCCGGAGCCTTCACCCGCCGTCGAGGCGTGGGCGCTGGCGCAGCGGCCAGAGCTGATGTTCACCACGGCAATCACCGTCGCGGAGGTGATGTACGGCATCGCCCGTCTTCCGGAGGGTCGGCGAAAGCAGCAGCTCCACGGGGTCGCGACCGAGATCTTCATGGCCTTCTCCGATCGCGTGCTCTCGTTCGATGAGTCCGCGGCTCAACGCTACGCCGTGCTCGTCGCCGAACGTGAAGCGGCCGGCACACCGGGGAGTGCGTTCGACGCCCAGATCGCCGCAATTTGTCTCGACCACGTCGCGCCGCTCGCCACACACAACGTGAAGGACTTCGAGGGCTGCGGCCTCACGCTCATCGATCCCTGGGAGCGATGACTGACCTCGCCTTCAGGCCCCAAACGGTTCCCAGCGCGTCGTCGCGGTCCCGGCGATCCGCCATCACCACCTCGTCGCGGCCGGTCCGGGGCCCGGCCTGGTTCCTCCCGCTCGCACCCATGACGAAGGTCATGGGTAGCTGCTGACCGAACGCTCTACCGGCCGGAGCCGCCGGGGAGCAGCATGGTGTCCATGACCGATTCCGTGCTCTCCCTCCAGGGACTCAACCACCGTTACGGGGACGTCGCTGCGCTGAGCGGCGTCGACCTCGAGATCCAGCCGGGCGAGGCCGTCGCCCTCCTCGGGCCCAACGGCGCGGGCAAGTCGACGACGGTGTCGATCCTGCTCGGCCTGCTCGACCCCGACTCGGGCACCGCCACCGTGTGCGGCAAGGCGCCGCGGGCCGCGGTGTCGGCGGGGCTCGTCGGCGCGATGCTGCAGGACGCCGGGCTGCCCGTGAATGCGACGGTCGGTGAGCTCGTCGCGATGTTCGGCGCGCTGTACCCGCAGTCGATCGGTACGAAGGAGGCGCTGGCGATGGCGGGCGCCGCCGACCTCGCCGGTCGCAAGACGGACGCCCTCTCCGGCGGGCAGGCCCAGCGCGTACGCCTGGCCCTCGCGCTCGTCGGCGACCCGACGCTGCTCGTGCTCGACGAGCCGACCTCCGCCATGGACCCCGAGGCGCGCCGCGCCTTCTGGACCGCGCTGCGGGCCCAGACCGCCGACGGCCGTGGCGTGCTCTTCGCGACCCACCACCTCGACGAGGCGCAGGCGATCGCCGACCGCGTGGTGGTGCTGGCCGGCGGCCGCGTGGTCGCCAGCGGCACGCCGGCCGAGGTCGCTCGCCTCGGCGGCCAGAACCTGATCCGCGCGGCCCTGCCCGACGGTGTGCCGGCCGAACTGCTCGCCCTGCCGGGCGTCGCCAGCACGCACCTGGACCCCGACGGCCGCACGACCCTTCGCTGCTCCGACTCCGACACGGCGCTGCGCGCCCTGCTCGCGGCCTACCCCGACGCCTCCCGGATCGAAGTCCGTGAGACCGCCCTCGAGGATGCCTTCCTCGCCCTCGCCGAAGGCGGCTGGCAGGACGGTCGCCCAGCCGCGCGCGAGGCCGCCGCGGCCATCGCCGACACTGCAGCCCGCGACGCGCACCGCGCCTCGACCGAGTCCCGAACCGCCAACGCCGACCTGGAGCCGATCCGATGAGCACCGCCGCCTTCTCCCCGTACCTGCGCCTCGAACTGAAGCGCACCATCCGCAACCCGCGGGCCATCCTCTTCACGGCCGCGATCCCGCTGATGATGTACGTGCTGTTCTCCAGCACGGGCAGCGGCGGGCCGGACACCCCGCTCGAGGTTCACCGCGCGGTGCTCGCCTCGATGGTCGCCTATGGCGCGATCGGTGGCGCCCTCCTGGCCTCGGGCCCGCCGCTGGCCACCGAGCGCGCGACCGGCTGGCTCCGGCAGCTCAGCGCCACGCCGCTGCCGGCGAACGCCGCGGTGATCGCGAAGATCGCCGTCTGCCTCACGCTCTCGGCGTTCGGCGCGGCCATCGTCGGCACCGTCGGCGCGGTCACCGGCGCGCATCTCGGGATCGGCACGCTGGTCCTGCTCGTGGTCGCGATGACGCTCGGCGCCGTCTGCTTCGGCATGCTCGGCCTGATCTACGGCGCGTCGATCAAGCGTCCCGACACCGCCCAGGGCGCGACGATCCTCACCTACCTCACGATGTCGGCGATCGGTGGGCTCTGGGTGCCCTCCGACCAGTTCCCGGCGTGGCTGGAGAGCATCTCGAAGGTGCTGCCGAGCCACGCGGTACTGGAGATCGGCAACGCGATCGTTGAAGGCAGCGCCGCGCCCGGCGGCGCCATCGCCCTGCTGCTCGTGTGGACCGTCGTGCTCGCCGGGATCGCCAGCGTCGCCTGGAAGCGCGGCATCCGTGCCCGCTGAGCCTGCCGCAGCCCAGGTCGCCGCAGCGGAGTCCTGCTGCCCGCCCGCGTCGCCCACCGGCGGCGCGGGCGGACCGCGTAGCGTCTCGGGCATGATCACCGGGCCACCGCGGATGCAGGACGACTCCGCCGCCACGATCGGGCTCTGGGCCCGGCCGCGCGCCGGCGCGATCTGGGGCGGCGTGTGGCTCGTGTACCTCGTGCCGGCGTTCGTCGAGTCGCTGCGGCCCGAGCATTCGACCCCCGCGAAGATCGCCGGCTTCGCGCTGCTGCTCGCGTTCGGCCTCACCTACATCGCTGCGATGCTCGCAGCCTGGGATCGCGACGACGACGGCACCGGCGTGCCGAGGAACCTCTGGAACGCCGAGATCGACCCCGTCGGCGCGCGGCTCGGGATCGCCCTCGTCGTGCTCGCGATCGCCTCGGTCGCGGTCGTGGGGGAGCAGGGCGTCGCCGCGTTCGTGTTCCTCGCGCCGATCGCGTCCTCCAGCCTGCCGGGCCGACTGGCGCCCTACGGCATCGCCGCAGCCGTGATCGCGACGATCGTCGGCGAACTGGTGGCCCGCCGCTACGGCACCGACACCGCCCAGCTCGGCGGCGTGCTCTCCAGTGGGTTCGCGGCGCTCATGGCGGGTTTCATCACCCTCGGCGTGCGACGCATGCGGCTCGTGATGTGGGAGCTGCAGGTGGCCCGCGCGGGTGCCGAGAAGCTCGCGTCGGCCGAGGAGCGCGTGCGCATCGCCCGCGACCTGCACGACGTGCTCGGTCATTCGCTCACCGTGATCTCGATGCGCAGCCAGCTCGCGGGCAAGCTCGTGGAACGCGGCGAGATGGATCGCGCCGGCGAGGAGATCCGCGCGGTCGAGGAACTCTCCCGGACGGCCATGTCAGACGTCCGTGAAGCCGTCGCCGGGTACCGGATCCGTCCGCTCGCGGCCGAACTCGCCGCGGCCGAGGCCACGCTGCAGGATGCGGGCGTCGCAGTGCAGGTGGAGCGCTCGGCGCAGGAGCTGCCCGAAGCGGGGGAGGAGGCACTCGGCTTCGTCGTGCGGGAGGGCGTGACGAACGTGCTGCGCCACAGCAGCGCTCGTAGCTGCGCGATCTCCGTCCGCCACACGCAGGAGAACGTGGTCGTCGAGGTCGTCGACGACGGTCGCGGCACCGGTACGCCGGTCCATCCGATCCTCGACGGCGACGACGCCGGACCGGCCGGCGGCAGCGGGCTCTGCGGGCTGGCCGAACGCGTCGCCGCGGCCGGCGGCCGCCTGAGTGCGGGCGACGGGCCGACCGGTGGTTTCGTGCTCCGCGCCGAGGTGGGGCGATGAGCGCACGAGCGAGATGCATCCCCATGCCGGGACCTACGCCCGAGCGGCGGAACCGCGGAGCGAACCGGTGACGACCAAGATCCGGCTCCTGCTCGCCGAGGACCAGGCGATGGTGCGTGGTGCGCTCGTCGCGCTGCTCGAACTCGAGGGCGACCTGGAGGTCGTGGCACAGGTGGGCCGGGGCGACGAGATCGCCGCCGCCGTCGCGGCGCACCGACCGGACGTCGCCCTGCTCGACATCGAACTTCCCGGCCTCGATGGGATCGCAGCCGCCGCGCAGATCCGAAAGGCGGCGCCGTCGACGAAGGTGCTGATGCTCACCACGTTCGGGCGACCCGGTTACCTGCGCCGCGCGATGGAGGCGGGCGCGAGCGGCTTTCTCGTGAAGGACGGGCCGGCCTCCGACCTCGCAGCGGCGATCCGGCGGATCGTGGCGGGCGAACGCGTCGTTGACTCCCAGCTCGCCGCCGACGCTCTCATGGCCGGCGACAATCCCCTCACGCCGCGCGAGCGCGACGTGCTGCGGGCCGCCGCCGACGGCTCGACCGTCACCGCGGTCTCCCAGGCGCTGCACCTCTCGGAGGGCACGGTGCGCAACTACCTCTCCTCCGGGATCGGCAAGACCGGTGCAGCGAACCGCATCGAGGCCGCGCGCCGGGCCGACGAACTCGGCTGGCTCTAGGCCGCCAGGCCCAGGC
>JAURVW010001275.1 GCA_030655275.1 Solirubrobacteraceae bacterium | reverse complement strand
CCCCTTCGGCGATCGGGATGGCGTCGGCGCCGAGCGCGAGGACGACTCCGCTGGCGTCGGCGACGTGGCGCGCGTCGGCGGCGAGCCCATCGGACAGGTCGATTGCGGCGGTGGCGCCGAGTTCACGGAGGGCCGCGCCGGCAGCGAAGTGGGGCACGGGTCGCTGGTAGGCCGTTCGGAGTGAGGCGGCAAGGGCAGGGTCCGAGACGGCGGTGAGGGCGACCTCGCCGATCGTGAGCGCGAGTCCGGCGCCGGCCGCACCGATCGCGCCCGTGAGGCCCACGAGGTCGCCCGGCTTCGCGCCCGCGCGGGTGAGCGGACGGTCGTCGAGCCAGCCGACGACGGTCGTCGACATCACCGCGACCGGCCCGGCCGTCACGTCGCCACCGATCACGCTGGCGCCGTAGGCGCGCGCCGCATCCGCCATCCCATCGGCGATGGCGAGGATGCGGTCGTCGCCGAGTCCGTTCGGCAGCGTGACGGCCACGTACACCTCGATCCCGGCGGGGGCCGGCGTATCGGCGGGCAGCTCCCAGACGAAGCTCGGCGAAGCGGGCGACGGCCCCGACTCGGGCGTGGGCCCCGACTCAGTGGGCCCGTCCTCGGTCGACCCAAGCCTCCCGTCGCTGGCGTCGCCTGTGTCTCGGGGGTTCCCTGGTGCAGCAGAGCTGCGGCTGTCACCATCGCCGCGGCCCGCGCCGACGCCGCAGGCCGCCAGGTCAGAGAGCGCGGTCGTGAGGCCGCGCCAGCCGAAATCGCGAGCAGTCTGGATCGGATCGCCGAGATCGAGCCGGGCATGGACGCCGTCGACGGTGGTGTCGACCGAAACGACGCTCAGCGCCCCACCAGCGCGCACGACCGCCGCATCGTCGCCACTGCCCACGACCACTCCAGCGTGCGGCCCGGGAAGCCGCTCGCGAAACGCCGCGATCAGCGCAAACTCACTGCGACGACTCATCCGCCCGACGCTACACCGTGCTCCTCCGAGCGCCCGTCTCGGTGCCTCTTCAGCGACCCGTGTCGTCTCGCAGCCTCCAGCGGCTGCATTTTCGCTCGATTTCGACGGTTTCGCAGCCGCGAAAGGCTGCGGAGTCTCGGCCCATCGTTCACCGCCCACCGACCGACTCGGCGGATGGGGGTCGCGTAAGGACCCCGGCGACGGGCCGACCGGTTGGTCCCGCGCGCTCCGCTGACGCCGCCGGGCCCCGAGGACGTCTGCGCGGCCGAGCCGCCAGAAACCGCAGCCGCAGGAGGCTGCGAAACCGAGCGAAACGACGACTTTCGCAGCCACAGGAGGCTGCAATTCACGCGGCTCAGGGAAGAGACACCAGGGGGCTCGTCATCACTGCAAGCCCGCGTCATGCCGGCTGTGCGTGATCTCTTGGAGCACTGCGTAACCCGGTCCAGCGCCGCAGCGTCGTCCGACGCACTGCGCAGCCTCTGAGCGCCGCTGCTCCGTTCAACGCACTGTGCAACCTCTTCAGCGCCGCCTCTTCGTCCGACGCACTGCGCAACCGGATCCAGCGCTCAGCCTCAAGCCAAATGTCATACATCGTCCTACTCCGTAGGACAGGGCCTCGCGAGGAAGACCCCACCACGTCCGGTCGATGCCCAGACCGAGCAAACAGCCCAGCACCTGGGTGCCGGGACCGAGCGTCAAGCGCCCCGACGCGATCCCCGTCCACCGTGCCGACGCGCGCAAGCCCTCAGCAGGCCCGCTCGGGTGACCCCGCCCGCGAGGGCGCTCCAAGGCCCGCCGGCCCACCAGGCCACGAAAGACCGCCACCTTCGGTGACAAACGAACGCAGGCGCAAGCCCACAAATCCTCGACAACCGTGCCGACGCACCCAGGCCCTCGGCCATAACCGCATCAGCGCTGGCGCCCCCAGCGCAAAGCGCCCCCAGAACGACAACGGACCCGCAGGGCGGGTCCGAAACAGTCCGGGGCAACCCGGCAGCGTGCGGGACGCGAAGCGCGCCCCGAGCGAAGCGATCTACCGGTGGCGGTAGACGATGCGGGCGCGATCCAGGTCGTACGGAGAGAGCTCCACGCGAACCCGGTCACCCGGGAGGATTCGGATGCGGAAACGACGCATCTTGCCGGCAACGTGCCCGAGGACGACATGGTCGTTGTCGAGCTTCACCTTGAACATTGCGTTCGGGAGGGCTTCGACGACTTCGCCCTCGAACTCGACTTTTTCTTCCTTGGCCATGCGGCTAGGCAAGTTAGCAGCGTTGAGCCCGCGGGAACGGTGCGGTGCGCCGAGTTCGGCGACTCAGCCGTCCGGGCCGCGACCACCGAGGCCGACGCCGCCACCGGTCCCGCCAGTGCCGCCACCACCCGTGCCGCCGCCGGTGCCGGTACCGCCGCCGGTCCCGCCCGTGCCGCCAGTTCCGCCGGTGCCACCGGTCGTCGTCGGCTTCTTCGCGGGAGCGGTCTTGATCCCGCCCGTTCCGACGGTGTCCGGCGTCGTGGTCACGTCACCGTCCTGCTCACCGAGGTCGTCGCCCGTGCCGGAGCTCCCACGGCCCGCCAGACGACCCGTGAACTTCGACGCCGTGACCGGCTCGGTGATCTTGCGGAACGAGCCACACGGCTGACCCTTGATCGCCTGCTTCATGTACTGGCCCCAGATCTGCGCGGGGTACGTGCCGCCGGCGACGGAGGCCCCGTTGAACTGCGACGTCATCAGGACGTTGCGCGGCGCCGGGTAGCCGACCCAGATCGCCGACGCGTACTTCGGTGTGAAGCCCGCGAACCACGCGTCGCGGAAGTTGTCGGTCGTGCCGGTCTTGCCGGCCGTCGGGCACTGCGTCTGCGCGCGCGTGCCGGTACCGCCGGAGACGTTCTGCTGCAGGATCTTCGTGACCTCGCCCGTCACGCCGTTCTGGAACGTCTTGGCACGCTTGGGATGCCCGAGATCGTCGGTCTTGCCGTTCGGGTAGGTCGTGCTCTTCGGGAAGACGACCTTCGAGATCGCCGTCGGCGTGTTCTTGTAGCCGCCGGACGCGATCGTCGCGTACGCGTTGGCCATCTCGAGCGGCGTGACGCCCTGCTCCAGGCCGCCGAGCGACTCGGCCGGGTAGCCCTTCAGCAGCGACTTGATGCCCATGTCGACGGCCGCCTTCTTCACCGTGTCCGGACCGATGTCGAGGGCGAGCTGCATGTAGACGGTGTTGTCGGACGTGAGCGTCGCCTTGACCAGGTTCATCGTGCCGCCGTACGTGCCGCCGTAGGTCTTCGTCTCGATCTTGCCGTAGCGCGGATCGACGAAGTTGAGCGGCTTGGAGGCGTACGAGGTGGACTCCGGCACCACGCCGCGGCGTACCGCGGCCATGAGCGTCATCGTCTTGAAGGTCGAGCCCGGCTGACGGTTCTCCTGCGTCGCGAGGTTCCAGCGGGTCTTGCCGTAGTCGCCGGACGACGCCATCGCCACGATCTGGCCGTTGGCGGGATCGATGGTCGCGATGGCGGCCGATGGCGGATCGGTGCCGGTGAGGTTGGCCTTGATCGCGGCGCGCGCCTCACGCTGCTTCTTGAGGTCGATCGTCGTGTAGACCTTCAGCCCGCCGCGCGACACGACGCTGCGGCCGTACTTCGCGATGAGCTGCTTCTTCACGTAGTCGAAGACGTAGCCCTCGGTGCGCGTGGAGTAGAACGACGAGTTCGTCACCACGTTGACGTCCTGCGCCTTCGCGCCGGACATCTGCGCCGTGGAGATCATCCCCTGGTCGCGCATGCGGGTGAGCACCTCGTCGCGACGGTCCTTCGCGGCCTGCGGGTGGATCAGCGGGTTGTACTGCGTCGGTGCCTGCGGGAGGCCGGCGATCATCGCCGACTGCGCGAGCGAGAGGTCGCGGGCGGGCTTGTCGTAGTAGGCGCGGGCCGCGGCCTGCACGCCGATGATCTCCTGGCCGCCGGCCGTGCCGTACGGGACGTTGTTGAGGTACTGGTTGAGGATCCAGTTCTTGCCCTCCTTGCCGGAGTGGACGTTCTCGAGCTCCTCGGCGAGCTTCGCCTCGCGGATCTTGCGGGTGATGCTCTTCTCGTCGCTCGCGTAGAGCGTGCGGACGAGCTGCATCGTGAGCGTCGAACCACCCTCGACGGTCTTGCCGGAGGTGAGGTTGCGGAACGAGGCGCGGACGACGCCCTCGAAGTCGACGCCGGCGTGCTCGTAGAAGCGGCGGTCCTCGACGGCGACGGTCGCCTGGCGCAGGAAGTCGACGATCTCCGTCGACTTGACCGGCTCGCGGACGGCGCGCGACTGGAAGTAGCCGATGCGCGTGCCGTCGGCGGCGAAGATCTTGGACGAACGACCCTGGTCGCGGGGCTGCAGCTCCTGGATCGTGGGGCCGGTCGTCGCGGTGTAGATGATCCACCCGAACACGGAGCTCACGCCGAGGACGAGCGTGAAGAACATCCCCGCGAACAGGCCCAGGACGAGCTTCGACGAGCCCTTCCGGCGTTTCTTGTGGCGGATGCGGGTGCGGCGAGTGTTCATGGAAGGGCACACGTCGCCGTAGGAGGCAGCCGCGCGATGCGGGATTCTAGAGGTGCCCGGCCGCTTCCTGCCCCGGTGCCGCGCCCGAACCGGCTTCCGGGAGGATCCCGGCACCGGTGAAGGCCTCCACGAGCGCTACGCGCAGACGCGCTTCGGCGCCCACGCGGTCGCCCGGCGCACACCGCGCGCCGCGCACCATGATCCGGTTCCAGCCCTCGGCCTCGATCACCATCAGGCGGGTCAATTCGACGCCCGGCAGGTCGGCGGCGATGTCGAGGGCGCGCTGCACCGGGCTGCCGATCGGGATGAGGACCCACGTCTCGGGGACCACGCCGCCGCCGCTGATCGTGTCGTTGAGGACGACGCTCTGGGCCAGCATCTCGTTCGGGATCCGGATGACGGTGCCATGGATCGTGCGCAGGATCGTGGCGCTGAGGGTGACGTCCTCCACGACGCCCTCGTGATCGCCGACCTTCACCTGATCGCCGACGCGCACGGGCTGCGTGACCGTGAGGACGATGCCGGCCAGGGCGTTCGCCAGGACGGTGCGCGCCGCGAAACCGACGACGACCGCGGTGATCGCCGAGGTCGCGAGGACGGTGCTCGCGATGCCCTGGAGGACGCCGAGCTGCGCGGCGGCGACGGCGATCCCGATCAGGATCACGAGCGTCACGCCCATCCGCTGCAACAGTCGCACGCGGGTGCGGACGCCCGGATCGACGTTGAGGTTGTTCAGCGGCTGGCGCTGCCGAAGCGCCCAGCGGACGCCGACCACGAGGGCCGCGGTGAGGATGATCGTGAGGGCGGCGCCGATCCAGTCGCCGAGGTCGAGCGCCTTCGCCGAACTGTCGGTCGCGGCCAGCGTGAGTGCTTCAAGATGCGTCACGTGCAGTTCCAACCTAGCCCACCCTCGGTGCGTCCGAGGGCGGTCCTCTGCGACGCCATGGGCACGCTGCTGCGGTTGGACCGGCCGATCGAGCGACTGCGCGGATCGCTCTCGGCGCGGGGGATCCTGATCAGCGAGGAGCAGGCCGTCGCCGCGCTCACGGCCGAGGTGCGCGAGTACCGGGCCGAGCACCTGCGAGGGGTCGACAACGCTTCCGTGTCGGAGCTGCGTCACCGCTGCGCCGACGTGTTCCGCGAGCAGTTGCCGTCGTCGCTCGACCACGATCGCGCCCACTCCGTGCTGATGAGCCTGCTGCGATTCCAGGTGCTCCCGGGCTCGAAGGAGGCGCTCGCGCAGCTCCGCGACGCGGGGATGGGCCTGGCCGTCGTGAGCAACTGGGACGTGTCGCTCGAGGGCGCGATGCTCGCGGTCGGGCTGCGCGGTTCGTTCGACGTGGTGGTGTCGTCGGCCTCGGTCGGTGCGGCGAAGCCCGATCCGGCGCCGCTCGCACGGGCCCTGGAGCTGCTCGGCGCCGAGGCGGAGCACGCGCTGATGATCGGCGACCACGCCGTCGACGCCGAGGCGGCCGCCGCTCTGGGCATGAACTGTGCCCAGGTTCAGCCCGGTACCGGCATCACGGAGGCCGTGGCTGCGATCCTGGCCCTTCCGGCATGACGACCCCCGACTTCGACCCGCTGCAGAGCGACGTACGGCCACCGGCCGATCCGAGCCGCCATCCCGGCGTCGACGACGCCACCCGGGCGACGGTCGGAGCGGTCCTCACGTACGGCGCGGCCCTGCTGATCGGTGGGCTCGCCGCGCTGCTGAGCGACCCGGGCGCCCCGGGATTCCGGTCGGCTGGGTCCACGCGGGCCCAGCTCGCCGTCCAGGCCGTCGTGTTCGCGGCCGCCGCGCTCCTGCTCATCGAGAGCCTTCGTCTCATGCATCGCCCGGGCACCCGCGATCCGCTCGCCAACCCCGCCGCGTCGCCCCGCGTCCGGCCCGCGCTGGCGCCGGTGTTCGCGCTCGGCCTGGCGGCGGCGGTCGGCGCCTATCTCGTGGGGCCGCTCGTGAGCGAGCTCCTTCCGTCGCTCACCGACAAGAACCCGCCGGTCGACAAGCTCGGCATCGACTCGGCGCTCGGCTCGGATCTCGCGACCGTGCTCGTGGTGGCCGGGCTCGTGCCGCTGGGCGAGGAGCTGCTCTTCCGCGGGGTGCTCGTCGGCGCGTGGGTGCGCGCCAACCGCCCGGTGATCGCCGTCCTGCTCTCGACGGTCCTCTTCTCCGCCGCTCACCTCACGGTGGGGAGCCGCAGCGTCGTGGTGACGGCCCTGCTCGGGCTGCTCTTCGCGGCCGCGTTCATGCTCTCCGGGTCGCTCGGCGCGCCCGTCCTGGCGCACTGCACGGTGAACGCGATCGCGCTCGTGGACGCCGGGCTCGTCGGCGCGGTGCCGCTCGTGGTGCTCGCGGTGACCGTCCTGGCGACGACGGTCGTGGCGTCGAGGCTCTCGCCACTGGTGTCCTGGCGTCCCCCCGCCGGTACGCTCACGGAGTGAACGTGCCCCGGGTAAGCCTCGATGTCGAACGCTGAAACCGGCTCCGGGCCGGGCAGCTCCGGCGACGACGGCACCCCTCCGGTCTGGGGAGACGTGACGTCGCAGCAGCCCGAGCGCGACGTGCCGCCGCCGACCGAGACGCATCCCGTTCCGCCTCCCGCCTCTGCCGACGGGTCCCCCGCGACGCCCCAGCCGGGCGCCGAGATCCCGCCGCCCGCGAGCGTGCCGACGCCGCCCGCCGGTGAGGCCCCGGGCGCCTGGAACACCACGCCGCAGGCCCCCGAGCAGCCCGCGCCCGCGCCGCAGCCCACCTTCGGCCAGCAGCTCCATCAGCCCGGCGGCGTGCACCAGCCCCAGCAGGCGTCCGTCGCCCCGGGCCAGGCTCCGTATGGGCAGCCGCCCGCCCAGCCCGCAGGCCAGTACCAGGCGGCTCCGGGTGGCCCGATCTTCGTGAACCCCGACCAGCAGCAGGCTGCCGCCGGCGCCGCGCCGCAGTTCGTCAAGCACGACGGCACGGCGGTCGGCCAGGGTCCGCAGGTCGGCGACGTCTTCTCCCAGAACGGTCGGCAGCAGCCCGGCGGCCCGATCTTCGTCGCCCCCGGCGGCCAGCCGATCGGCGGCGCGCAAGGCGTTCCGGGCGGCCCGATGTTCGTGCAGGCACCGAAGGGTCCGTCGCCGGTCGACGTCGATCGTCCGTGGGCCTGGTGGCTCGGTCCGGTCGCGTTCCTGGTCGCGATCTTCGGGATCGTGCCCGCACAGCTCGCGCTGGCCGGCGCGATCGCCGCCGCCTCCGGCGAGAGCGGCTCGATGACGACGATCGTCGACGACTACGCGGCCTGGTTCGGCGTCCTGCAGGACGTCTGCTGGATCGGGATCGTTCTCCTACTGCCCTACCTGATCGTCAAGCACCTGCGACCCGAGCAGCTCGGGATCCGCAAGGCGCCGATCGGCCGCGCGTTGCTCGTCGCGGGCGGTGCGGTCGTGAGTTTCTTCGTGTTCGCCGCGATCTACTCGGCGGCGCTCGGCCTCAAGGACACCGACAACACGATGCTCCAGGACACCGGCTTCGGCGACGGCGTCGGCAAGGACATCGTCTTCGCGCTCCTCTTCACCGTCGCGGCGCCCGTGGCGGAGGAGCTCCTCTTCCGTGGCCTGCTGTTCCGGACCCTCCGCGACGGCCTCTCCTCGAAGTGGGGCGCCCGTGGTGGTCTGGCCGGCGGCGCGATCATCTCCGGCCTGATCTTCGGCGGCGTGCACCTCGGCGGTGGCCAGGACGACTTCCTGCCCGTGCTGATGCTGCTCGGCATCGTGCTGGCGCTGGCGTACCACTGGAGTGGCTCGATCTACGTGCCGATCGCGATCCACGCGGCCAACAACGCCCTGGCCACAGGCGCGAACTCCGATCCGGCCGCGGACTGGATCTACGGCCTGATCGCGGCCGGGCCGCTGATCGCGCTGGGCGTCACCTACCTGCTCGGCCGGTTCATTTCGCGGGTGTTCCCGCCCGAGCCGAAGAACCCGGCGCCACGCCCCGCCGAGCAACCCGCCACTCTGTAGCTCGAGCCCGCGTCGCGGGCCTCGTCGTCTCCACCCGCTGACCCCGCCCACTCCGCAGATGAACCACTCGCCCTCTCTCGTTCGCGGAGCGCGCCTGGCGCTGCTGCCCGCGGTCGCCTTCTCGCTCACGCTCGGGGGAGTCGCCGAGGCGGCTGCGCCGCACAATCCTGCCCCCGACGCGCCGGTGCGCATCGAGCGGATCCACGGCAGCAACGCGCTGGTCGTGGCCGCTCCGAAGGCGACGGTCGGCCTGCGGGTCAACATCCCTGCGCCGGCGGACGGGTCGACCGAGGCCGAGGTGCGTATCTCGCGCGACGGCAGGGTCACGCACCGCCGCACGGTGAAGTTCACGATCAAGAACGGCCAGGCGAGCCTGAAGGCGTCGGTCAAGACGCATTCGGTCGGCACCTACCGCGTCGGTGTGCGCGTGGCGGGTCGCGTGGTGGGCGACGTGGTCGAGTTCGATGCGATCCCGCGCCGGGTCACCTCCGGGTCGCCGAAGCGGTCGATCCGCATGGCCCAGGCGATCCTCGCGCGCCGCGCCTACGTGACCGGCAAGCCGGGCCAGCTCGACGGCCGTACCCAGCGTGCGTTCACCGCTGCTCGCAAGCGTCTGGGGCTCTCGCGCACCGCGACGTACGACAGCGCCCTCGCGAGCCGCCTGGCGCGCGGTGAGGGCGCCTGGAAGGTGCGCTTCCCGAGTCATGGTCGCCACGTGGAGGCCGACATCTCCCTGCAGTTGCTCGCGCTGATCGGCGAGGGCGGCAAGGTCGAGCGGATCTACACGACGTCGACGGGTGCTCCGGCAACGCCGACGATCAAGGGTTCGTTCTCGGTCTACCGCAAGGATCTCGGTACGAACGCGAAGGGGATGGTGCACTCCTCGTACTTCATCCGTGGCTACGCGATCCACGGTTACAAGAGCGTCCCGACCTACAACGCAAGCCATGGTTGCCTGCGCGTGCCAGTGCCGGATGCGATGAACATCTTCAAATGGGTCCGGTACGGCACCAAGGTGGACGTGTACGCATGAGCGACGTGACTTCAGCTTCCCGCTCGACGGTGCCGCTCGTCGAGCGCACCGATCTCCCTGCCGAGCTGCGGACCCCCGAGCTCGAGGCGGCGCGCATCGAGCTCGCCCGCGGCCTCTCGGAGCACGCGCTGATCATCGGCGACGTGGTGCTCTCGAGTGGCAAGGAGGCCAAGTACTACGTCGATGCGAAGCGGGCGATCCTGCGGCAGCCGTGGTTCGGGGTGCTCGGGCAGCTCGTGGCCGCCGAGGCGATCCGCGTGGGCGCGACGGCCATCGGTGGCATGACGATGGGTGCGGATCCCGTGGCCTGCGCCGGACTGGCGGGCCTTGGGGCCGACGCGGCTTCGCGCGGTGACCGGACGGCCGATCAGGCGTTCTTCGTGCGCAAGGAGAGCAAGGCCCATGGGTTGCAGCGGCGCGTCGAGGGGCCGCTGCTCACGAGCGACGATCGACTCCTCGTGGTCGAGGATGTCGTGACGACGGGCGGCTCGACGATCCAGGCGCTCGAGGCGCTGGAGGCCGAGGGCCGGACGGTCGTCGGGGTGCTCACGGTGCTCGACCGCCTGGCCGGCGGCGCCGAGGCGATCCAGGAAAAGGCCGGTGTGCCGCTGACGGCGCTGGTCACGATCGACGAGATCTACGGGGCCTAGGCGGCCCTTCGCGGCCCGGCGGAAGCTGGGCCGCGCTTCGCGCTTCGTGCTGCTCGCTCTTAGGGTCGCGCGCTCGGACGTTGGGCGTCGGCACGGTGAACGGGGATCACTTGGGGAAGTTCCACGCTCGTTCCCAGCACCCAGGTGCTGATCCCTCGCGGCGCCGTCGTGCGCGGGGTGGTTCGGTTTGGGCGCTGGCCATAGATGGTCCAGTCGGCCGGAGCTGGCTTGGGTCACCTGGCGACCGTCGGGTCGTCTCGTCTCGTCGCGTCGGTTCGCAGGACGGGCAGGTCTTGGTGTCTCTCCCGCGGGCCGCGTCGTTTTGCAGCCTCTGGCGGCTGCACATTCGATCGATTTCGACGGGTTTGGCAGCCGCCAGAGGCTGCGGTCGTCAAGTTCCCGATTGGGTCGGGAACCCTGCGTCGCTGTGGGGTTGGGAACCTCGCGCCGATGCCGAATCCTGGCCACGTGAGTAGCTGCCTCCGGTTCGCAGTTCCGTGCCGGGTCTTGGTTCGCGTGAGTAGCGCCTTCGGTGATGGCGGTTCCTGATCGGCAAGGCGAGCTCGGTCGGGGCGACATTCGAAACCGGGACGCGGCGCGGGAACGCTCCGGGCGGCCCGGCTACGTGGACCGAGCCCCGGATGGCGGCGACCGATCAGTCCCGTGAGTCCGCAGCCGTAGGCGGCTGCCTTTCGGGCCAGAATCGCCGGTTTCGCAGCCGCTGGAGGCTGCAAAACGACACGGCTCGCTGAAGAGACACCAGGCCGGCGCCGTGGAGTGGCCGAGTTCAAGCGAAAACGAGAAGGTCATACACCGTCCTACTCCGTAGGACGTGCCTCTCAGCAGCGATCTCCACCACCAGCCGATGCTCTGGCCGAGGAGATAACCCGCCCACACCGGTCGATGCCCGGACCAAAGAAGACAGCCCAGCACCCGGGTGCCGGGAACGAGCGTGGCCACCTCGAAGCGGTCCTCGCCCACCGTGCGGACGCACGCAGGCCCACAGCAAGCCCGCCCGGGCCGCCCCGCCCGCCAGGGCGCTCCAGAGCCCGCCGGCTCACCAGGTCGCGAAAGCCCGCCACCTTCGGTGCGGACCGAACTCCGGCGCCAGCCCACCAATCCTCAGGAACCGTGCCGACGCACCCAAGCCAGAAGCCGTGCCGCGCATCGAGACCGGAACCGCGCCGACGCACTCAAGCCACAGCCGTGCCGACGCACCCAAGCCGCAGCCGCGTCGATGGAGCGCGCGCAGACCGGCGAATCGCGCCCGCCGGCCCGAGGCGGCCCCTAGTTCTTGACGACCTCGACCCAGTCGAGCTGCTCGCTGCAGAGCAAACGCGCATCGTCGGGGTCGACCGTCTTCAGCACTGGCTGGTCGACCGGCGCCAGCAGGAAATAACGCAGCACCGAAGGCGCCTTGTCGCCGGGACGGATCTGTCGACCCGTCGACCTCACGATCACCTTGCCCGTGCCGGCGGGCACCGTGACGGGCCCCACCACGTTGCCGTCGCCCGCCGCGAGACGGTCGAAGGTGCCGAGCACGCGGCCATCCTCCGTCGTGAGCTGCAGAGGGCGGCCGACCGTGCCGCTGATCCAGAAGCTTCGATCCTGACCCCGCGCATCCGACGGAATGGGGACCGGCACGCTGCCGCCGCCCGAGACGGCCTTGTAACCCCGCCAGGAGATCTGCCAGTTCGGCGTCATCTTCTCGTCGTCGGGCTCCGAGACGACCGTGCGACCCGAAGCGACTCGCGCCACCAGCTTTGCGCCCTCACGTTCGGCGAGCGCCGCAGCACTCGTGATCGCCTCGCACTTCGGCTTGCCGACCGCCGCACTCCCCACCGACACGTGCCGCAGCACGCGCTCGGTCTTCGCGGGATCGCGCTTCCACACGTCGAAGAACTTGCCCTGGCGCACACGGGTCCAGTCGGTGCCCGGATCGCTGCGCCCCGGCGACCGAAGCGTGATCAGGATCTTGAACCGCCGCAGGTCGTCGACATCGAGCCGGTCGACATCGACGCTCTGGCCGTACGCCGAGCCGGGCCCGTCCTCCACGACCGGCTTCTCGGTCTGGTCGCCGTAGCCCGTCGAGACGAAATGAAGGTTGCGCAGCGTGTACATCGCGTACTCGTCGAACTCCGTGAAGAACGCCGGACCCTGCCCCTTGAACTCACGGTCGTACGACTCGAGCTCCGCGTACCGCTCCTCGGAGGCCGTCGTCGTCGACGCGTAGAGCATCTGGTCGGACGTCAGGACGCCGTAGCCCACCGGGCCGAGCAGCGCCACACCGAGCGCCACGCGCACCGCCGGCCTCGGCTGCCCCGAGGCGAGCGCCGCGACGCCCTTGCCCACCAGCAGCATCAGCGTGAGGCTGCTGAGCATCACGAGCTTGGAATCGAGCCAGAGCGTGCCGCGCGCCGTGAGGACGTACCAGAGCACCACGAGGCCCGCGAGCCACAGGGCCGCCGACCAGCGACGCTCACGGAGGATCGCGAAGGCCCCCGCACCGACCAGCAGCCAGGTGATGCCGATGATCCCGTAGGTGGTGTCGCGGTCGCCCGGATCGGTGCGGTGATCCGACGAGAGCCACGTGCCCAGTGCCTGGGTCTTGTGGATGGGCCCGAGCAGGTTGCCCGGATCGGCCGCGAGCGTCGCGTTCGACGCGGAGAGGTTGTTGGCCAGCTGCAGCTGGTCGGCGAGGCCCGGCAGCAGCGGACCGATGAGCACGAGGCCCAGGACGGCGGTGAGGCCCAGCGTGCGCACCGCGCCGAGCAGGTCGCGTCCCTCTGCCGGGACGACCAGCGCGCGCAGGACTAGGAACACCACGAGCGGCGCGGCCCACGCCGCGGCCGCGACGCCGAGCACCGAGTAGAGCGCGGCACCGAAGACGGCACCGACCACGATGATCGCCCGCGGCCGGCGCAGCGCCTCGGGGTCGACCGCGAACGCCGTCATGCCCGCCAGCAACGGCAGCGTGACGACCTCCTTGATCTCGCTCGACAGACCGAACGCGAAGACGAGTGCGCCACACGTGACGAGGAAGCCCGTGAGGGCGGCGATGAGCGGCGGCACGTCGAGGCGACGCGCGGCGGCCGCGGTCGCGAGGCCCGCCACGGCGAGGCAGATGCCCATCATCGGCGTGGAGACGAAGGTGAGCGAAGCGCCCGTGAGCGCGCCGAGCAGGCCGTAGATCGCGTGCGCCCCCGACGGATAGCTGGAGTCGACGAAGAACTGGGCGATCATCGCGTTGTCGGTCGAGGTGCGCGGGATCGCCGCGAAGTCGCCGCCATGGTGCAGCAGGTAGTCGGCGCCGAGGGAATGCACGCCGGTGTTCGAGTCGAGCAGGTAGCCCGTGATCGTCGGGCCGGCGAGCAGGATCGCGCCCGAGAACGCGACGACGATCGGCCCTGCGGTGACCAGCGCCAGGCCCGCCTGCTTCGGCGTCGGCAACAGGTGGCGTCGCTCGAGCCAGAACCCGGCGAGGGCGAGCGCGACGATGATGATCGCGTTGAACGGCAGCACGATGCCGAGGCGGCTGATGCCGTTGGCGAGCACGATGCTCGCGGCAAAGCCGAGCACGGGCCAGAGCAGCCGCGGCAGACGGCGTTCGTCGTCGCCGCCGGAGGCGAGATGGTTGACCAGGGCGCCCAGGCCGAACCAGAGCAGCCCCGCCACGAGCGGGACGAAGATCGCCAGCTGGACGGTCGTCATCGAGTGGTGGAGGGCGGGCGGGAGCCCGTTACCTGGCGCCGGTCTCCTGGTGGCGGCGCAGGCCGATCACGGAGATCAGGAACGACGAGAAGAAGATCTGCACGCCGATGATGAGGAGCGTTGCCGAGCCCAGGGCGGGGCTCGCGGCGTCGAGGCGACCGAAGTCGTCGCCGGCCCAGCGCAGCACGACCGCGATCCCGGACACGAGCCCTACGAGGATCACGAGCCCACCGACGATCAGGCCGTGCTCGAGGATGAACCGCTCGCGCATGCGATCGAACCAGGGGTCCTTCTCGTTCATGTAATACGTGCCGAAGGCATGGGCCGTGAGGCCGAGGCAGACGATCTGCACGCCGACGACGGTCATGAGCGACCCGCCGATCATCGTGTGGACCGACCACGAGCGGCCGAGCACGTCGATGCCGGTGAGCACCGTGAGCATCACGAGGGCGCCGACGACGCCGATCAGGAGGCCCGGGACGAGGAAGAGGTAGGTCGGTGAGTGCGCGAGCAGGAAGCGCAGGTGGCGCCAGCCGTCGCGGAAGGTCGACAGCTTCGACTCGCCGCCGCGCGGGGAGTACTGGATGTCGAACTGCTCGATCCGCAGGTTCTCCTTGGCGGCGCGGATCACCATCTCGGAGGCGAACTCCATGCCGGGGGTGCGGAGATCGAGCTGCGGGAGCGCGGCGCGACGCACGGCGCGCATGCCGCAGTGGGCGTCGCGCACGCCGGTCTTGAAGAGCAGGTTGAGGAAGCCGGAGAGCAGCGGGTTGCCGATGTACTGGTGCAGCCAGGGCATCGCGCCGGGCGCGATGTTGTTCATCCGGTTGCCCATCACCATGTCGGCGCCGCCCGCGAGACGCTCGACGAAGTTCGGCACCTCGTTGAAGTCGTACGTGAGGTCGGCGTCGCCCATCACGATGTAGGTGCCGCGTGCGGCGGCGAAGCCACCGAGGTAGGCGGCGCCGTACCCGCGCTCCGGCACGTGCACAACGCGGGCGCCCGCGGCGGCGGCGAGCTCGGCCGAGCGATCGGTCGAGTTGTTGTCGGCGACGAGCACCTCACCGTCGAGTCCGGCCGCCTGGATCGCGCCGAGCGCCTGCTCGACGCACGCGGTGATGTTCTCCTCCTCGTTGAGGCAGGGGATCACCACGGAGACCGTGAGTTCGTCTCCCGAGAGGACGGCGGGCGACGGCGTCGCCAGGGTGTCGGTCGGGGAGGCCACGCCGCCACGATAGAGAATCGAGGTCACCTTTCGGTGAACCCCCCAGGGTGGACAAGGTTGCTCTCCCGCGGCTCAGCGGCCAGGAAACGGGCACGGCAGCCTCTCCGGCGGTCTCCTGCTGCGCCCCGTCTGCGACCATCGCCGCGTGCGGATCTGCGTGATGTACGACTGTCTGTTCCCGTGGACGGTCGGTGGCGGCGAGCGGTGGCTCCGCAACGTCGCCGAGCGCCTCGCGGCCGAGGGGCACGAGGTCACGTACCTCACGCTCACCCAGTGGGAACGGGGCTCAGAGCCCGATCTTCCGGGCATTCGCGTGATCGGGATCGGCTCACGCCACCTCGAGCTCTACGACGGCGAGCGACGCAAGATCGGTCCACCACTGCGCTTCGGCATCGGCGTGCTGCGGCACCTGCTGCGTCACGGACGCGATTACGACGTCGTCCACACGTCGTCGTTCCCGTTCTTCAGTCTGCTTGCCGCCGGGGCAGCTCGGCGCATCGGCGGTTATCGGATCGTGTGCGACTGGTTCGAGGTGTGGTCGAAGCAATATTGGCGCGCCTACCTCGGGCCGAAGGGCGGACCGGTCGGCTACGCCATCCAGCGCGCGTGCACGCACATCAGGCAGGAACCGCACGTGCTCTCGAACATGCACGGGAAGCGGCTCACCGAGCTCAACGGCAAGCTCGACCCCCTGGTGCTCACCGGGCTCTACGCCGGTTCGCTCGACGCACCCGAGGTGATCGCGCCGCCGGCCGACCCGGTCGTCGTCTACGCCGGGCGCCACACGCAGGAGAAGCGTGTGCCGCAGCTCGTCGCCGCTCTCGCCGAGGCACATCGGCGCAGGCCGACCCTCACGGCGACGCTGTTCGGCGACGGCCCGTACCGCGCGCAGGTGCTTGCCGAGATCGACCGTCTCGGCCTCGGTGGCATCGTCGAGGCGCCGGGCTTCGTCGACCAGGAGGTGCTCGCCGAGGCGATGCGGACCGCGAGCTGCATCGTGCAGCCGTCCGACCGCGAGGGCTACGGCCTCGTCGTCGTGGAAGCCGCGACGAACGGCGTGCCGGTGGTCGTCGTCGACGGGCCCGACAACGCCGCGACCGAGCTCGTCGAACCCGGGCTCAACGGCGAGATCGCCGCGTCCATCGACCCGCCGGTGCTCGCGGACGCCATCCTGCGCGCCGTCGACGGCGGGACCGAGCTGCGCCGGACCACCGTCGAATGGCTCGAGCGCAACCGCGAGCGCCTGTCGCTGGACCGGTCGCTCGCGATGGTCGCCACGAGCTACGCGAGGTAGGGCGCGGTGTCGGACGGGAACCGTGTGACTCGCATCGCGCTGTTCGCCGGGTTCCTGCTGGTCCTCGCGGCGGTCGTCGTCGGGCTCGAGGTCGAGACCGACCTGAGTCCGGGCGACGAGCGGTTGGTGTTCTCCGCCCTGCTGCTCGTGTTCGCGCTCGTCGTCGCGTTCGTCCGCCACCGCCGCACCGGCCGCTGGGGCCCGACCGATGAGGAAGCGCTGGAGAACGCGCGCGACCTCGGCTCGAACCGCCAGCTCCTCATCTCGGTCGGGATCGGCATCGTCGCCGGTGTCGTCGGGGCGATCGCGAGCGGTGCCTGGGTGGTCGCACCATTCGTGATCCTGCTCGCGATCTTCAACGGACTCGTCGACCGCACGAGCTGGCGCTGGTTCGCCAAGCGCAAGGCGCGGAAGCGGTAGTCGCCGCTCCCGGCTGAGCGAGTGTCGTCGCCCAGAAGGCGACGTGCCGCGGGCGTAGACCTCGGTAGGTTCCTCCCATGGAATCTTCCGTCCGTTCCGCGCCCCGGGCCGCATGAGCGAGCAGGCACTGCCCCTCTCCCTGCGGGCGAAGATCGCCCTCATGCGCGCCGCGACGACGGCCCTCAAGGTGACCGGCCAGCGCGAGCGCGTGCTCGCCAGCCGCATCGCCAAGGCGCGCGCCGTGCGACTGGCCGCCGGCCGCGAGGACCCGATCACGAGCCCGGCGCTGCACGGCATGGATCGCAAGCTCGACGCCATCATCGATCGCGACGGCGGCTTCTTCGTGGAGGCCGGCGGCAACGACGGCTACACGCAGTCCAACACCTATTGGCTCGAGCGGTTCCGCGGCTGGCGCGGCCTGCTGGTGGAGCCGATGCAGGAGCTGTACGAGGTCTGCTCCGATGAGCGCCCCACCGCGACCGTCGTGCGCGCAGCGCTCGTGCCGGCCGATTTCGAGGGCTCCACGGTGAACATGCGTTTCGCCGAGCTCATGTCGACGGTGGTCGGCCCGCACGAGGACGAGTGGCGCACCGCCCAGGGCCGGGCGGTCGGCTGGCGCGACGCCTACGAGGCCGACGTGCCCGCCCGCACCCTCTCGAGCATCCTCGAGGAGATCGGCGCGCCCGAGATCGACCTGCTCTCCCTCGACGTCGAGGGCTTCGAGCCGAGCGTGCTCGCCGGCCTCGACCTCGCCCGCCATGCGCCGCGCTGGATCGTCGTCGAGATCCACGACGACGCCGTCGACCGCCCGCCCGTCGAGGAGCAGCTCGGCGACCGGTACGTGCTCCACGAGCGGATCTCGCCCGTCGACGTGCTCTACCGCCGCACCGACGTCGCCGCCTGAGGGCCGCGGGATGACGCTCACGATCGGGGTGGACGCGCGGGCGGCCGCCGAGGTGCCCGCCGGTCGCGGCCGGGTGGTCCGCGAGCTGCTCAGCGCATGGAACGAGCCGGGTGCCACGGGCGACGCGCGCTTCGTGCTCTACGCCCGCGAGCCGTGGGGCGACCTGGATCCCGCACGCTTCCAGTGGCGGCTGATCGACCTCCCGGATCCGGCCTGGCACCTTGCCGCCGCGGCCCGCGCCAGCCGCTCGACCGACGTGTTCCTCTCCACGAACTCGTACCTCACGGCGTGGTTCTGCACGAAGCCGACGGCGGTGATCGTGTACGACCTCGTGCCGTTCGTCGAAGGCGGACAGGCCCAGTCGCGGGCGGCCACGATCGAGAAGGCCACGATCCGCCCGGCCCTGCGCCGCGCGAAGGCGCTCTCGTGCATCTCCGAGGCCACGCAGGCCGATCTCGAGCGTCTCTTCCCACACACGCGCCGGACGGCCACGACGATCCCGCTCGCCGCCGATCCGAGCTTTGCCGCGCCCGTCGCCGCGCCCGGCCATCCCGACCTCGGCAAACCGTACGTCCTGGCGGTCGGCACGCTCGAGCCGCGCAAGAACCTCGAGCGGCTCGTCGAGGCCTGGGGCAAGCTCCCGGAATCGCTGCGCGCCTCGCACGACCTCGCGCTCGTCGGCCCACGCGGCTGGGACGACTCCGACATCCTGCGGACCGCGCACGAGGGCGGCGCCAAGCTCCTGGGGCGAGTCTCCGAGGACGAGCTCCGCGCGCTCTACGCCGGGGCCGCGGCCTTCGCCTACCCGTCGCTCTACGAGGGCTTCGGACTGCCGATCCTCGAGGCGATGGCGGCCGGTGCGCCCGTGGTGACCTCGGATCGCTCGAGCCTGCCCGAGGTGGCCGGCGATGCGGCCGTGCTCGTCGATCCGACCGACACCGCGGCGATCGCCTCCGCGATCGAGTCGCTGCTCACCGACGCGCCTCTCGCTGAGCGGCTACGTGCCGCAGGCCGGGCGCGAGCCGCCGAGTTCTCGTGGGAACGCACTGCGCGGGAGACGCTCGGACTGCTTCGCGGCATCGCGCGTCCGTAGGCTCTCCCCGATGGCCGCCGAGACCTCCGCCTGGACCTCCTTCTACAAGGAGGGCGCGACCCTCGAGACGTTCTTCGGGACGCTCGCCCACCACGAACCGCTCATGCGGGCGCTCCTGGCCGATCGGCCCGGCACCGCGCTGGAGGCCGGCTCCGGCCCGGCGATCATGTCGTCGTTCCTCCAGATGGCGGGCATCCAGACGATCGCCGTCGACAACGATCCGGGTGTCTTGAAGGTCGCCCGTGAATCGGCCGGGCGCTGGGGCGTGCAGCCCGAGTTCGTCGAACACGACATCTTCGCCCTGGAGTCGCTCGGCCGCTCGGTCGACGTCGTCTTCTCACAGGGCGTCCTCGAGCACTTCGACGACGCCCAGATCCGCAAGGCGACCGAGCAGTCCCTCGCGATCGCGCCGAAGTTCGTCTTCAGCGTGCCGTCGAAGTGGTACGGCCACAAGGACTACGGCAACGAGCGCCTCATGCTTGCCCCCGAGTGGGAGTCGATCCTCTCGGGCCTCGGCAAGGTCACCACCGAGCCGTACCTCTTCGCGCGCCGCCGCTACACCTACGCGCTCAAGAAGCCGCTCATGCTGCTGGTGACGGTCGAGCGCAGCTAGCTGGCGCGGCGCAGCCTCGACTGCACCTTGCGCACCGCGCGGCCGCCGTAATGGCGGGCCGGGCCGCGCCATCCACGCGCATCGGCGAGGGCGAACTCCGGCTCACCGAAGAGCGAGTCCTTCGCGCGGACGTGCGTGACGGGCACGGTGAGATCGGCGTCGCGCGGGTCGAACGAGACCGCGATGAGGCCGTCGCCGCTGCACGACTCCGAGATCGAGTGCTCGGCGATCACGTGCCCGCCGAGATCCTCGACGAGCGCCAGGCAACGCTGGTGCGTGAGGGCGTCGCCGCTCCACAGCTGGTGGTGCGTGGAGATCATCGCGAACCGCAGCTTGCCCGCGGTGATCGCGTCGCGCGAGGCCTCGAGCACGGCCAGCTCGGCGCCCTGCGTGTCGCAGAGGAGCAGGTCGCAGTGGTCGAGGCCGCGCTCACGCAGGATGCCCTCGAGCGTGACCGTCGGAACCTTGCGCACCTTGTCGTCGCTCTCGCACGCGAGCCAGATCTCGCCGCCGTCGTCGAAGCCGACGGCCGCGTGGATCCAGTCGCCGGTCTCGATCCCGTTGAGGGCGAAGTTCTTCTTGCCGACCTCGAGGTTGTGCGGGTCGGGCTCGACCATCACCGTGCGCGAGCCGGGCAGTTCGGTCGCGAACCACATCGAGTAGTACGCCCAGAAGGCGCCGAGCTCGATCATCGTGCGGCTCTTCGGGTCGGCGCCCTCGCCCTTCAGGCGGGCCAGGAGCTCGTGGAAGACCAGCTCCTCCTGCGGCTCGTGGTGGCCGCGGAGCTCCTCGATGATGCCGGTGAGCACCTCGCCGTAGCAGTGCTCGTCGATCAGGAGGCCGTTGTGCATCACCTGGGTGCGACGGCCGTCCTCGAGGACCCGGATGGTGCCGGCGTCCTCGACCTTCTCGATCACGTCGGTGTCGCGGACGG
The DNA here is from genome assembly GCA_030655275.1 of Solirubrobacteraceae bacterium. GTDB lineage: Bacteria > Actinomycetota > Thermoleophilia > Solirubrobacterales > Solirubrobacteraceae > JAGIBJ01. Next base: position 1,049 of record JAURVW010001275.1, on the reverse strand, counting down.
CCGCGGTGAGGGCGACGCGCCGGGCGAGGTCGGTGGGGTCCGGAACCTTCAGCGGCATCCGCCGGACTTTATCCGCGGTCAGCCGGCGAGGCGGTCGTAGACCTCGGCGAGGCGGTCGGCGTTGGCGGCGATCGAGTACCGCTCCAGCAGCGCGGCCGGGTAGTCGACGCGCGTGCCGGGCGGGCGGGAGAGCGGCCCGGCGGCGAGTGCCTGGGCCATGCCGACGTGGTCGCCGGCGGCGACGAGGGTGCCGTTGCCGTCGAGCACCTCGGGGATCGCGCCATTCGTCGTCGCGATCACGTCGAGCCCGGCGGCCATCGCCTCCACGAACACGAACCCGAACTGCTCCTCCCAGAACTGGCGCGGGATGTCGAACGGGTGGCGGCCGCCACCGGCGGAGGACTGCGACCCCAGCAGCAACGCCGAGGCCCGCGCGAACTCGCCAGGCATCTCGGCGTACGGCACGGCACCGATCTCGACGAACGCGCCGATCCCGAGCTCCGCGGCGTGGGCCTTCAGCCGTGCCTCCTCCGCCCCGGCGCCGACGATCCGCAGCCGCGGCGGCGAGGCGCCCTCCGGTAGCGGGACGATTCCGCGGTGCAGGAGGGCGACGGCGCGCAGCACGTCGTGGTGGCCCTTCTCCCACACGAGGCGGCCCGGCGAGAGGATCAGGTGCTCGGTCGGCGCAGGTTGCGTCGCCTGCGCGGCCGTCGCGGCGGCGAACCGGTCGACGTCGACCCCCGGGGGCGAGACGAGGATCTTGCTCTCCGGCACGCCCTCGAGCAGCAGGCCGATCTTCGCCCGCTCCGTCGACGGCAGGAAGAGGTCGGTCGCGGCGAGCACCTCGGCGCGGAAGCCGGACGTGACCTTGCGGCGGTAGGTGTCGCCGAACGGGAGCGTCTCCCAGACGGTCTGCACGAGCTTGAAGCCGTGCTCGGCCTTGTGGCGGGCCGCGTCGGCGGAGAACCAGTAGGAGAGCTCCTCGGCGTGGACCACGTCGGCGGCGGCGTAGGCCTCGGCGGCGCCGTCGCCGTAGCGGTCGCCCAGGA
>JAURVW010001271.1 GCA_030655275.1 Solirubrobacteraceae bacterium | reverse complement strand
GTGTGATCAGCGGCAGGAAGCTGAAGCGACCGTCGGCGATCATCGCGAGGCCGTCCGCCATGGCGCGGATCGTACCCGGGCGCTGCGGGGAGAACCCGTTCACGATCGTCGCGCCCTTGTACCAGAGCTCCATGACCATCGGGGCGTCGCCGGTGTGGTGGTAGCCCACGACGCAGACGGTTCCGTACGGACGCACCAACGCCGAGGCGGTGGTCAGCGCCGAGGTGACTCCGGCAGCCTCGACGACCACGTCCATCCGCTGGTCCCGTCGGCCCGCGGCCGAGACGAACTCCTCGGGCAGCTCGTCGGGGTGATGGGCCTCGTGGGCGCCGAGAGCCAGAGCCCGGGCGCGGGCGGCGGGGTTAGGGTCGACGGCGACGAGCAGGCCGGGCAGCCGCGCGGCGGCGAGCTGGATGAGGCCCAGGCCCATGAATCCCAGTCCGACGACCGCGACGCGATCGCCGGGGCGGATGCCGCTGCGCGAGAGCGCCTCCTCCAGGTCGGCCAGTGGCTCGCCGATGACATGCTCCGGGGCGAACCCGGCGGGCACGAGCAGGATCGAGTCGGCGTCGAGGGCGACCTTCGTCGCGAAACCGTCGCCGCCGAGGCCGGTCACCACGTCGCCCACGCGCCAGCGTCCGTTCGGATCGCCGACCTCGCTGATCCGCCCCACCGTCTCATGCCCCAGCCGCACCGGCTTCTCGGGGGTGCCGTGTTCGCGCCACGGCGTGCGGTCGGAGGTGCAGACGCCGCAGGCCAGCACGTCGATGACGACCTGCGAGGGCGAGGGGACCGGATCGGGCGCCGAGACGACTTCGGACCGGCGGGGACCGACGACCTGGCTGATGAGCATGGAATTCTCCTTCGTCCGGCTGCGCGAGCTCGGCAACCGTTTGTCTCGAATGGACCACAAGTGGTTGTGCTCATCTTAGAAGCGTATTAGCTTGGCCCTCAGTGGTATTTACATGGACTACTGATAAGGCTCGAAGGAGAGGCCATAGTGTACCAGTGCACTCTGCAGGGCGGGCCGCGATGACGGCGATCCGCACCGCCGCCGTGATCGGCGCGGGAGCGCAGGGTGCTGTGCA
>JAURVW010001238.1 GCA_030655275.1 Solirubrobacteraceae bacterium | reverse complement strand
GATCGTGGTAGATCTCGACTTTGCGCTTGTCCTTGTCAAAGTAAGTGCTTCCGCACGCCGGACATCGACAACGTGGGCGTGACGGCGCGGCACCTGACGTGCTTCGAGATGCTCGGCAACTTCTCGATCGGCGACTACTTCAAGCAGGGCGCCGTCGAGATGGCGTGGGAGTTCTCCACGTCGGCCGACGGCCTCGCCTTCGATCCGGAATCGGTCTGGGTGACCGTCTTCGGCGGCGACGAGGAGCTCGGCCTCGGCCCCGACCAGGAGGCCATCGACGCGTGGAAATCGGTCGGCGTGCCGGACGAGCGCATCGTGCTGGCCGGCCGCGAGGACAACTTCTGGCAGGCCGGCCCGACCGGTCCCTGCGGCCCGTGCTCGGAGCTCTACTTCGATCGCGGCCCCGAGGTCGGCGACGACACCGAGCGCCCCGCCGGTGAAGGCGAGCGCTACCTGGAGTTCTGGAACCTCGTCTTCATGCAGTACCGCATGGGCGAGGACGGCTCGCTCACGCCGCTGCCGAACCAGAACATCGACACCGGCCTCGGCCTCAACCGCATGGCGCTCATCAAGCAGGGCGTCGACAACGTCTTCGAGACCGACCAGTTCGCGCCGCTCATCGAACTCGGCAAGCAGCTCGCGACGAAGGAGACCGACGACCGCGCCCTCCGCATCCTCGCCGACCACACCCGCGCGACCACGTTCCTGCTCGCCGACGGCGTCGTGCCGTCGAACGAGGACCGCGGCTACATCCTGCGCCGCATCATGCGCCGCGCGATCCTGCAGGGCCACCGCATCGGCATCGAGCCGGGCTTCCTTCCGAAGTACGTCGAGAAGGTCGTCGAGATCATGGGCGCCGGATACCCGGAACTCGCCCGGGAGCGCGAGGCCATCGACCGTTGGGTCGTCGCCGAGGAGGAGGGCTTCGGCCGCACCCTCGAACAGGGCACGAAGCTCTTCGCCGAGGTCGCCGAACGCTCGAAGGCCTCCGGCAAGATCTCCGCGGAGGACGCCTTCAAGCTCCACGACACCTACGGCTTTCCGTTCGACGTGACCCAGGACCTCGCCGAGGAGCAGGGCCTCGAGGTCAACCCCGACGGGTTCGACGTGCTCATGGACCAGCAGCGCGAGCGTGCCCGCGCAGGGGCCGGCGGCTCCGCCACGAGCGGCGCGGGCTTCCGCGACGCCGCGGCCGAGTTCGTCACGAAGTCGGCGTCGACCGAGTTCGTCGGCTACACCGACCTCGAGTCGCTCGCGACCGTCGTCGCGACGCAGCCGCAGGGCGAGGTCGTGCTCGTGAAGCTCGACAAATCGCCGTTCTACGCGATCGGTGGCGGCCAGATCTCCGACTCCGGCACCCTCACGACTCCCGCGGGCACCGTGACCGTCGGCGACGTCGTCCGGATCGGCGAGGACCAGACGCTCGTCGTCTCCCACGCCGATGCCGACGCACTGGCCGAGGGCACGACCGTCGACGCCACGGTCGACCATGCCGCGCGCTTCCGCACCCAGGCCAACCACACCGCCACGCACCTGCTGCAGGCGGCGCTGCGCGACGCCGTCGGCGGGCACGTGCGCCAGGCCGGTTCGTACGTCGGCCCGGACAAGCTCCGCTTCGACTTCATCCACGGCCAGGGCCTCTCTCAGGACGAGCTGCGCGCCGTGGAGGACGCGGTGAACGCGTGGATCGCCGCCGACGCGCCCGTGAAGTGGCAGAGCCTGCCGCTCGACGAGGCCCGCGAGCGCGGCGCCACCGCCCTGTTCGGCGAGAAGTACGGCGACGTGGTGCGCATGGTCGAGGTCGGCGACGGCAACTGGTCGCGCGAGCTCTGCGGTGGCACGCACGTGGCCCGGACGAGCGAGATCGGCGCCTTCACGATCGTGTCGGAGAGCTCGCGCAGCGCGAACGTGCGCCGCATCGAGGCCCTCACCGGCCCGGCCGCCGTCGAGCGCCTGCGCGAGTCCGACCGTCTGCTGCGCGAGAGCGCGGCGTTGCTGCGCACGGCCCCGGATCAGCTCAGCGGCTCGATCTCTGCGCTGCGCGAGCAGCTCAAGGCCTCCGAGAAGGCCCGTCGCGAGGCGCAGACCGCCGATGTCGACAGCCTCCTCACCGATCCGATCCTGATCCCGAGCGGCGGCAAGCTCGTGGCCCGCACGGTCGACATCGACGACGGCAAGGCCCTCGCGCAGCTCGCCGAGAGCGCCCGCCAGAAGCTCGGTGAGGACGCAGTGATCGTGTTCGGCGCCGACATCGGTGGCAAGCCGCTCATCGTCGTGAACGTCGGCGCGGAGCTCGTGACCCGTGGCGTGAGCGCCGGCGACGTGGTGAAGGCCGCGGCCCCGCTCATCGGCGGCGGTGGCGGTGGTCGTCCGAACGCGGCGCAGGCCGGTGGCAAGAACGCGGCCGGTCTCGGCGACGCGATCGAGTCGGCTCGCGCGACCGTCCTGGCGGCTGCGGGAGCCTAGGCGCCGTGGCGCGCATCCTGGCGCTCGACTTCGGCAGTGCCCGCTGCGGTGTCGCGATCAGCGACCCCAGCGGCACGATCGCGAGCCCCCTGCCGGTCGTCCGCAAGGCGGCGACGCCGAGCGGCGTGAAGCGGATCGCGCGCCTCGTGGAGGAGCGCGGGGTGGAGCGCGTCGTGCTCGGTCTGCCGATCGGCCTGTCCGGGCGCGAGACCTCTCAGACGAAGGAGACGCGCCAGTTCTGCGAGACGCTCCGCGCCGCCGTGGCGGTCCCGGTCGACCTCTACGACGAGCGCTTCACGACCCGCATGGCCGAGCGCGATTTCGACCCGCGAGCCGATGAGGACTCGCGCGCCGCAGCCCATCTTCTGGCGGGCTGGCTCTCCGAGCACGTGGCTCCACCTGCCCTGGCGGAGCCACTCCGCCCTGACACGTGGGAAGATGACGAGCGGTGAGCTTGTTCGGAGGAGGACGCCGGGAACCGCGTGAGCGGAGCCCGGAAGATCGGCGTCAGGCGCTCATCGAGCGCGAACGTCGTCGTACCGGCAATCCCTCGTGGGAGCCGCCGGCCGGTCATCCCCTGTCGCCGGACGGCCAGGCCCCGACGCCGCAGAGCGGCGACTACGTGGCGCCGGCCGGTCCCGATCCGACCCTGCAGCCGGCGCGCCCGGCCCAGGTGGCCCAGCCGCCCGCCCAGGCCGCGCCCCCTGCGCCGCCCGCCCAGGC
>JAURVW010001234.1 GCA_030655275.1 Solirubrobacteraceae bacterium | reverse complement strand
GCGTTCTTGTCGAAGCCGGCCGCCATGCCGAGCGGGTTCGGGAACTGCAGCCCGAGAAGGGAGACCGCCAGGCGAGGATCCCGAACCGTCCGCACCGGCGGCAGCCCCGCCTTCAGTGCCACGACGCCCAGCCGATGGGCGCGCTCGGGCGAGACGTAGCGGAAGAACGGTCCGGAGAACCGCGCGTAGAGGCTCACGCGCCGGCCCCCGGGCCCTCATGGAGGCTCGTGGGCCGGCCGACGTTCATCGGGCGGCCGCCGCCGCGTGGAGCTCCTGCAGGCTGATCACCGGTGCGTCGCCGTCGCGGGAGCGCTCGATGGCACGCACGGCGGCCTCGGCGCCCGTGGCCGTCGTGATGCAGGCCACGCGGTTCGCGATCGCGGCGCGGCGGATCTGCCAGCCGTCGGTGTGGGCGCCCGAGCCGGTCGGTGTGTTGACCACGAGGTCGACGTCGCCGTTCTCGATCAGGTCGACCACGTTCGGGGAGCCTTCGCCCACCTTCTTGAGCTCGGTCTTCACCGTGATGCCGGCCTCGCGAAGCGCGGCCGCGGTCCCGGATGTCGCGACGAGGTCGAACCCGCCGAGCGCCGTGAGCTGCTGGCCGATGCGCACGGCGGCGGGCTTGTCGATGTCGGTGACGGTGATGAACACGGTCCCGCGATCCGGCAGGGCCGAACCGGCGCCGGCCTGGGCCTTGGCAAAGGCGGTGGCGACGTCGCGGGCGACGCCCATCACCTCGCCGGTCGAGCGCATCTCCGGACCGAGCACGGCGTCGGCGCCGGCAAAGCGGTCGAACGGGAGGACGGCCTCCTTCACGGCGACGTAGCCGTGGCTCGTCGGATCCTCGGGCAGGCCGAGCGACGCGATCTTCTCGCCGAGCATCAGCTTCACCGCGAGGCTCGCGAGCGGCTGCCCGATCGCCTTCGACACGAACGGCACCGTGCGGGAGGCGCGGGGGTTGGCCTCGATCACGTAGACGTCGTCACCGGACACCGCGAACTGGAAGTTCACGAGACCGATCACGCCGAGCTCGAGCGCCATGAGCTGCGCCTGGCGGGTGATCTCGGCGACGATCTCGGGCGAGAGCGTGTGCGGCGGCAGCACGCAGGCGGAGTCGCCCGAGTGGATGCCGGCCTGCTCGACGTGCTCCATGATGCCGCCGACCCAGACCTCCTCGCCGTCGCACAGGGCGTCGACGTCGACCTCGGTCGCCTGCTCGAGGAACCGGTCGAGGAAGATCTCGCGTGGCCCGAGGCCGCCGGTGCGCTCGAGGTAGTCACCGAGGCCCTCCTTCGAGTAGACGATCTCCATCGCGCGGCCACCGAGCACGTACGACGGGCGGGCCAGGAGCGGGAATCCGACCTCGTCCGCGACCTCGAGGGCGTGGGAGCCCGACGTGGCCGTCGTGTACGGCGGGGCCTTGAGTTCGAGACGGTCGAGCAGCGCGCCGAAGCGGCCACGGTCCTCCGCGAGGTCGATCGAGTCGACGCTCGTGCCGAGGATCGGCACGCCCGCCGCCTGCAGGCCGGCCGCGAGCTTCAACGGCGTCTGGCCGCCGAACTGCACGATGACGCCTTCGGGCTGCTCGATCTCGACGATCGCGAGCACGTCCTCGAGCGTGAGGGGCTCGAAGTACAGACGCGTGGAGGTGTCGTAGTCGGTGGAGACGGTCTCCGGGTTGCAGTTGACCATGACCGCGTCGCGGCCGGAGGCCTTGACGGTCCACGCGGCGTGCACGCAGCAGTAGTCGAACTCGATGCCCTGCCCGATGCGGTTCGGACCCGAGCCGAGGATGATCACGGAGGCGTTGTCGCCCCGTTCGACCTCGGAGACCGGGTTGCCGTGCTCCCACGCGGAGTAGAAGTACGGCGTGCGGGCGGGGAACTCGGCGGCGCAGGTGTCGACGGAGCGGTAGACCCGCTTGCCATGGGCGCCGGTCGACGGGTCGAGCGCGAGCGCGTGGAGCTCACGCAGGTACCAGAGGTCGATCTTGGTCGCCTCATTGAGCTGCTCGACCGTCGCGCCCTCGCGGACGGCCTGGAAGAGCACGTCGTACCGCTCGGCGTTCGGGGTGCGCAGCAGCTCCAGGAGCTCGTCGAGCGTGCCGGCGATCTCCGGGGCCTTGTCGAGCTCGCGCGAGCGCATCGCCTTCGCGAAGGCCTGCTTGAAGTTGCGGCCCATCGCCATCGCCTCGCCCACCGACTTCATGTGGGTGGTGAGGGTCGGGTCGGCGCCCTGGAACTTCTCGAACGCGAACCGTGGCCACTTCACGACGACGTAGTCGATCGTTGGCTCGAAGGCGGCGGGCGTCGCGCCCGTGATGTCGTTGTCGATCTCCTCGAGGAGGTAACCGACGGCCAGGCGGGCGGCGATCTTCGCGATCGGAAAGCCCGTCGCCTTGGAGGCGAGCGCCGAGGACCGCGACACGCGCGGGTTCATCTCGATGACGAGGATCTCCTCGGTCTCCGGGTTGACCGCGAACTGCACGTTGGAGCCGCCGGTCTCGACGCCGACCGCGCGGATCACGGCGATCGCCTGGTCGCGGAGCTTCTGGTAGAGCCGGTCGGTGAGGGTCTGCTGCGGCGCGACGGTGACGGAGTCGCCCGTGTGGACGCCCATCGGGTCGATGTTCTCGATCGAGCAGACGATCACGACGTTGTCGGCGCGGTCGCGCATCACCTCGAGCTCGAACTCGCCCCAGCCGATCACGGACTGGTCGATGAGGATCTGCCCGATCGGCGAGGCGTCGAGCCCCTGGCGGGCGATGCGGTCGAAGTCGGCTTCGGTGTAGGCGATGCCGCCGCCGCGTCCGCCGAGGGTGAAGGCCGGACGGATGATCGCGGGCAGCCCCGTGACGCCGATCGCCGCGGCGATCTGCTCCTCGACGCTCTCGTGCTCCTCGACGGAGGCGGTGCGCTCGGCCTCGCTGGCCGCGAGGGCCTCATCGGAGGAGGCCGTGTCGGAGCGGCTCTCGCGGACCTTCTCGGAGGCGGCCTCGTAGCGGGCCTGCTTGGCCCAGTCGGTGACGATCGTCGAGATCGGCATCTTCAGGCCGGCCTCGGCCATCGTGTGCGCGAAGGCGTCGCGGTCCTCGGCGCGGTGGATCGCGTCGTAGTTCGCGCCGATCAACTCGACGTCGTACTTCTCGAGCGTGCCGTCTTCCTGGAGCGACTTGGCGAGGTTGAGCGCCGTCTGGCCGCCGAGGGTCGGCAGGAGCGCGTCGGGGCGCTCCTTCTCGATGATCTGGGCGACGACCGACGGGATGAGCGGCTCGACGTACGTGGCGTCGGCGAACTCCGGGTCGGTCATGATCGTGGCCGGGTTGGAGTTCACGAGGACGACCTCGTAGCCCTCCTCCCGCAGGATCTTGCAGGCCTGGGCACCCGAGTAGTCGAACTCGGCCGCCTGACCGATCACGATCGGGCCGGAGCCCAGGATCATGATCCGTTTGAGGTCGTTACGACGCGGCATGGATCTGCTCCAGGAAACGATCGAAGAGGTAGAGGGCGTCGTTCGGGCCGGGGCCCGCCTCAGGGTGGTACTGGACGGTGCCGCCAGGCACGTCGAGCAGCGTGAGCCCCTCGACGGTGCGGTCGTACAGGTTCAGGTGCGACAGCTGGGCCGCGCCGAGGTCGGTCTCCCAGACCACCGGCTCGTTGGTCTCCAGGTGGCGTGCTCCGCCGGGGCCGACGACGGAGAAGCCGTGGTTCTGGGAGGTGATCTCCACGCGACCGGTCTGGAGGTCCTTGACCGGGTGGTTGCCACCGCGGTGTCCGAACGGGAGCTTGAAGGTCTCCAGGCCCAGCGCGCGGCACATGAGCTGGTGACCGAGGCAGATGCCGAACGTGGGCTTCTTCCCGATCACGTCCTTGAGCGTGCCGACGATGTCGTCGAGGGCCGCCGGGTCGCCGGGGCCGTTGGCGAGGAAGATCGCATCGGCGCCGGAGGCCAGGAGCACGTCGGAGCCGGTGCGGGCCGGGTAGAGCTGGATGCGGGCGCCGCGCTCGACGAAGTTGCGCACGATCGAGCCCTTGATGCCGGTGTCGAGCGCCGCGATGAGCGGGCCGTCGCCGGTGCCGTGCTCGGTCATCTCCGTCGGGCTGACGGCCTTCACGAGGTCCTGACCGGCCATCGTCGGCTCGGCGTGGATGAGTTCGCGGGCCTCGGACTCGCGGATCGTCGACGGGAAGATGCCGCCACGCTGTGAGCCCGCGTCGCGCAGATGCTTGACGAGCGCGCGGGTGTCGAGCTCGTCGATCGCGACGACACCGCAGTCCCGCAGCCAGTCCAGCCAGCCGCCCTCGGCGGTCGGGGCGTCCTCACCGTTGGTGGCCGCGCGCATGATCACGCCGCGCGTCCAGATCCGGTCGGACTCCATGGCCTGCTGACTCACGCCGTAGTTCCCGATGTGCGGGTACGTGAACGTGAGGAGCTGACCCGCGAACGACGGGTCGGTGACGGATTCCTGGTAGCCCGACATGCCGGTGGTGAAGACCACCTCGCCGGTCACGTGGCCGGGAGCACCGACGGCACGCCCGTCGAATCGGGTGCCGTCCTCGAGCAGGAGGTACGCGTCTGGGTTCATCGGGTCCCGGCGGTGTCGAAGGGGTGGTCGAGCGCGGCGTCGCGATGCGCGACGGCGCCGTGGCTCAGGGTCAGGACGACCTTGCCCTGGAGCTCCAGACCGGCAAAGGCGGAGTTCGCGGACTTGGAGACGTAGCCGTCCTCGCCGACGATCCAGCGTCGGCCGAGGTCGACCAGGCAGAGGTCGGCGGGTTCGCCGGCGATGAGCTTCGCCGGCTGAAGGTCGATCAGTTCGGCGCCGGAGCCCAGGAGCTCCACGAGGCGACCGAGCTCGAGCCCGTGCCCCAGCACGAGCTCCGTGTAACACGCCGCGAACGAGGTCTCCAGGCCGGTCGAGCCGAACGGCGCCTCCTCGAACGGCAGCGCCTTCTCGTCGCGCGAGTGCGGCGCATGGTCGGTCGCGATGCAGTCGATGGTCCCGTCGAGCACCGCGGCGATGAGGGCCTGACGGTCCTTCTCGGTGCGCAGCGGCGGATTCATCTTGCAGTTCGTGTCGAGCGAGCGGCATTTCTCGTCGGTGAGGCAGAGGTGGTGCGGACTCGCCTCGGCCGTGATCTTCGTCCCGCGGCCGCGCGCCTCGCGCACCGCGTCGAGCGACTCGCTCGCGGAGATGTGCTGGACGTGGATGCGCGCGTCCTCGTAGAGCGCGATCGCACCGTCGCGGGCGATGAGCGTCGACTCGGCGATGTTCGGCTGGCCGGAGATGCCGAGCGCGGCGGAGACGGCGCCCTCGTTCATCGCGCCGCCGCCGGAGAGCGCGTGCTCCTCCTCGTGCAGCATCAGCACGGAGCCGACGAGCTGCTGATAGCGACAGGCCATGCGGAAGATGTGGGCGTCGGTGACGGGCAGGCCGTCGTCGGTGAAGGCGACCGCGCCGAGGTCTTTCAGTGCGGCCATCTCGGTCAGCTCGGCGCCCTTCATCCCCTTCGTGATGCAGGCGGTGAAGCCGATCCCGATCACGGCCCCCTGGCGGGCGGTCTCCAGGAGCGCCCCGAAGACCGACGTCGAGTCGACGACGGGGTTCGTGTTGGGCATCGCGACGATGCCGGTGAAGCCGCCGGCGGCCGCGGCCGCGGTGCAGGTCGCGATGGTCTCCTTGTAGCCCTGGCCCGGCGTGCGGGCGTGGACGTGCGGATCGAAGAAGCCCGGGAAGCAGTGCAGGCCGGCGCCGTCGATGACGGTGAGCCCGCCGGTGTCGTAGGAGTCGAGCCCTCCGGTCGGCACGAGCTCGGCGATCTTGCCGTCGACGACGAGCACGTCGCTGAGGCCGTCGAGGCCGGCGCGCACGTCGACGGCGTGGACGCCGCGGATGAGGACATCCGTGGTGGGCAGGGCAGCGCGGACGATCATGCGAGGGCACGCTCCTTGGCGGCGGCATCGGAGCGGGAGCCGGCGAGCAGCTCGTAGAGGACGGCCATGCGGACGACGACACCGGCCTTGACCTGCATCGTGATCACGGCCTGCGGGGAGTCGACGACCTCGCCGGACATCTCGACGCCGCGGTTGACCGGGCCGGGGTGCATGACGACCTGGTTGGGCGAGAGCCGGGGCGCGTTGACCTGGTAGCGGGCCGCGTACTCGCCGAGGCTCGGCAGCAGGCCGGCCGCCGTCATCCGCTCGTGCTGAAGGCGCAGCGTGTAGACGACGTCGGCGTCGCTCATGCCGGAGATGTCGTAGGTGACGTCGCAGCCGAGGGCGCCGATGTCCGGCGGGATGAGGGTCGGCGGCCCGCACACGGTGACGTGCACGCCCGTGAGCACGAGGATCCGGATGAGCGAGCGGGCGACCCGGGAGTGCGCGACGTCGCCGATGATCCAGACGGAGCGGCCTTCGAGGTCGGCGCCGAGCTGCTGGCGCATCGTGAAGAGGTCGAGCAGGGCCTGGGTCGGATGCTCGCGCTTGCCGTCGCCGGCGTTGATGATCGCGGCATCGGTCCACTGGGAGACGAGCTGGGGCGTGCCGGCCCAAGGCGCGCGGACGACGATCGCGTCCGGCGAGTGCGCCGCGAGGGTGAGGACGGTGTCCTTGAGGGACTCGCCCTTCTCGACGGAGGAGCCGCCCGCGGAGAACGAGACGATGTCGGCGGAGAGGCGCTTGGCTGCGAGCTCGAACGAGGAGCGGGTGCGCGTCGACGCTTCGTAGAACAACGTGAGGACGGTCCGGCCGCGCAGCGCGGGGACCTTCTTGATCTCGCGGTTGGCGACCTCGGAGAACGAGGCGGCGCGATCGAGGACGAGTTCGACGTCGTCGCGCGAGAGGTCGTCGATCGAGAGGAGGTGCTTCATGCCGTCGGCTCCACGGTCGGTTCCACGGTGACCTCATCGACCCCGTCGAGCTCGGTCACGCGCACGTGGACCCGCTCTCCACTGCTGGTCGGGAGGTTCTTGCCCACGAAGTCGGGGCGCAGGGGAAGTTCGCGGTGACCGCGGTCGATCAGGACCGCCAGGCGCACGCGGCCCGGGCGGCCGAGGTCGAAGATCGCGTCGATCGCCGCGCGGGTGGTGCGACCCGAGTAGAGGACGTCGTCGACGAGGACGACCGTCTTGCCGGAGAGGTCGACGTCGACCTCGGTGCCGTGGACCACGGGGCTCGTGCGCGTGGAGACGTCATCGCGGTAGAAGGCGATGTCGAGGCTGCCGAGCGCGACGGTCTCCCCCACGAGCTCGCTCACCTGCGGCGCCAGGCGGCGCGCGAGGTGGACACCGCGGCGGTGGATCCCGACGATCACGATCGGCCCGTGGCGAGCATCGCGTTCGGCGATCTCATGGGCGATGCGCGTGAGCGCGCGACTGACGGCGTCGCCGTCGAGGACGATCTTCTGGCTGATCTCGGGCACCTTCCTGGCCTCACGGGACCGGGTTAAAGGACGGCGCCGAGCCTACCAGCCGAAGGGGCGGCTCAGATCCCCGAGCGCACCGGTTCGGGCGGGACGGCGGGCTCCGCCTGCTCAGCGCCGGTTTCGACCGATGGGCCTGGAGGCTCCGCGCCGCGTTCGGCGGCCGGCCCGGCGCCGGCGGCCTCGGCGAGCTCGCGGCGGCGGTCGCTCCAGCGGTGGTGGATCGGGTCGCCACGATCGGGCAGTGGCAGTTCGATCTCGTCGAAGTCGCGCACGACGACGGCACGCTCGAAGACGCCTCGGACCTCGCGTTCGAGCTCGCCCGCGTGCACGCGAGCGGCGATGGGGGTGACGGCGAGCAGGCGGACATCGGCGTCGAAGGCGACCTGCGCGGCCTGGGCGCCGGTGGAGTGGGCGGTCTCGGCGGCGCGGTCCTTCTCGCTGCTGGCGAACGTGCCCTCGTGGACGAGCAGGTCGGCGCCGGCCGCGGCCACGACCGTGGCGTCGCTCGGGCGCGTGTCGCCGGTGAAGACGATCCGGCGACCGCGGCGGGTCTCCCCCATCACCTGCGACGGCTCGACCCCGCGCACGGTCTCACCGCGCTGCAGCTGCCCGAACTCCGGCCCGGGCGTGATCCCGAGCCGGGTCGCCTCTCCCGCGTCGAAGCGGCCGGGACGGTCGTCCTCGACGAACTGGAAGCCGATCGACGGCCCGCGGTGGCGGGTCGGGAACGTCTTGATCCGGTATTCGTCGAAGCGCAGGGACTCGTCGGTGTCGAGCTCCTCGATGTCGAGTGGATAGCCGAGCCGGCCGAACACCGGTTGCACGCGCTCGAGCAGGGCCTTCGTCCCGACCGGGCCGTAGACCTCGAGCGGCTTGGAGCGGTCGCGCAGGTCGAAGCTCTTGAGCATCCCGGGGAGCCCGAACCAGTGGTCGGCGTGCAGGTGCGTGAGGAAGACGGCGTCGAGATCGGGCAGGCCGACGCTCTTGACGAGCTGGCGCTGGGTGCCCTCGCCGCAGTCGATCAAGAGGCGGTCGCCGCCGGCGCGCAGGAGCGTGGCGGAGAGGCCGCGACGGGCGGACGGCGACGAGGCGCCGGTACCGGCGAAGAAGACCGAGAGATCCACAGCGTCGAGGGTATCGCCAGCAGGGAAAACGCGTGCGGCGGGCGTGCCGGGCATGCTGCTTCCATGGCCTCCTTCCCTCGATCGATGCGTCTGGCGGTCGTCGCGGCGTTGGTGCTCCTCGCCGGGATCACGCTCGGTTCCTGCGGCGACGACCTCGGTCAGGGCAGCGTGGCGCAGGGCTCGTGCACCGACTTCTCCAATCAGGCCGAGGCTCAGCGCGCGGCCAACACGCTCGACGGCGACGACGACGGCCGCTACTGCGAACGGCTCCCCTGCCCGTGCGCCGGCCCGGGAGGATCGTCGGGCGACTCGGGGTCGGGGTCGACGAACCGTTCGAGCACGCCCACGCCGGCGGGCCAGGCGCCGCCCGGTGAGCGGCTCCGCGAGTCACCGGGGTCCAACCGGTCGGGCGCTCCCGCCAGCGTGTCCCCCGCGACGATCACCCACGTCGTCGATGGCGACACCGTCGATGCGCGCCTGGAGGACGGCAGCGAGCGACGCGTGCGGCTGCTCGGCGTCGACACGCCGGAGAAGACGGCGCTTCGCTCCGGCCGGGCCGAGTGCGGGGGTCAGGACGCGACGCAGTTCACCGAGTCACTGGCGCGGCGCTGGCCCGCGGTGGTCCTGCGGACCGATCCGTCCCAGGACGCCGTGGACCGGTACGGCCGCCTGCTCGCCTACATCGACAGTGCCACCGAACCGGGCCGCTCCTACCAGCAGGAGCTCCTCACACAGGGCTGGGCGAAGGTCTACGTGTTCGAGCGCCGCCCGGTCGGCCGTATCGCCGCATTCCGGGGCGCGGCGGCGATGGCCCAGCGCGAGGGCCGAGGCGTGTGGCGCCGCTGCGGTGGCGACTTCCGCCGTCCGCTCCCGGGCTGAGCGCGCGTCCGGTCGGCGCGCCATGCTGGCCGCAGTGCCCGGCCCGTCCATCTCCACAGCCCTCGCGACCGGGGGCGTCAGCGCGACGGACCTCTGGCTCTCGCGCGGCGGCCGGGAGATCCTGCGCGGCGCTCGTCTCGAGGTCCCGCGCGCGTGCGTGACCGCGCTGATCGCACCCTCCGGTGCCGGCAAGAGCACCCTGCTGCGGTGCGTGACCCGCCTCCTCGACCCCGACCGCGGCACCATCACCGTCGGCGGCCAGGACGTGCAGACCATTCCGCCGCGTGAGCTGCGCCGCCGGGTCGGGCTCGTCGCCCAGCGCGCCACGATGTTCCCTGGCACCGTCGGCGACAACGTCGCCTACGCGCTCGAGGGTGTCGGCCCCGCCCACGACCGCGTGCGGCAAGCGATCGAGGCGGCCGGTCTCGTAGGCGACTGGGCGAGCCGGGCGGCGGACGAGCTGTCCGGCGGCGAGCAGGCCCGCGTCGCGATCGCTCGCGCCCTCGTCCGCGACCCCGAGGTGCTCCTCCTCGACGAGCCGACCGCCGCCCTCGACCATGAGACGGGCGAGCTCGTCGGCGCGACGCTGCGCCGCCTGGCGGAGGACGGCATCGGCATCTGCCTGGCGATCCACGACCTTCCCTTCGCCCGCCGCTTCGCCGACCGCGCCGTCCACCTCGACGGCTCCGACGCGACCGAGGCCGGCCGCGACGAGGCGCCGGCCGCATGAGCGCCCAGGCCTGGACCCAGGTGGCCGCGGCCTTCGCGTTCGCCGCCCTGGCGAGCGGGCTGGCGTGGCGGCTGAAGCTCGGTCTGGGCTCCGGCATCGCGCTCGCGGCAGTCCGGGCGACCGTCCAACTCGCGGTCGTCGGCCTCGTGATCGCCGTGATCTACGAGCACCCGCCGCTCGCCGTCGCGTTCGTCGCCGCGATGCTCCTCACCGCGGCGCTCACGTCGGGCGGGCGTCTCCACGCCGTGCACGGCTCCCGTATCTGGGCGGCCGTCGCGATCGGACTCCCGGCCCTCTCCGCCACGGGACTGCTGCTCGCCGTCGGTGCGTTCGAGGCCACGCCACAGGCGGCGATCCCGACGGCCGGGATCCTGATCGGCGGCGCGATGGCGGCGACGACCCTCACGGGCCGGCGGCTCATCGAGGCCCTCCACGACGAGCAGGACGCGATCGAGGCGCGCCTCTCGCTCGGCGACGACGTGCGAAGCGCGGTCGCGCCGCTCGTGCGGCGCGCCGTCACCACCGGACTCGTTCCCGCGATCGATCAGACGCGAAGCGTCGGCCTCGTGTCGCTCCCGGGAACGTTCGTCGGCCTCATCCTGGGTGGCGCGACGCCGGAGACCGCGGCGCGCGTGCAGCTCGTGGTGCTGCTCGCGCTCCTGGCGGTCGAACTCCTGGCCGGCCTCCTCATCGCACTGACGATCGTGCGGCGGGTGACCGAGCCGGGCGCCGAGCGGATCAATCCGCCGGCGCTCGGGTAGACGCTAGTTGCGGTTCTCCGACCACAGCTCGATGTTCGAGGTGCCGTCCTCGTCGGGCATGGCGAACCACCAGCCGGTGACCTCGCGGACCTGCACGCGCAGGACGGGGAGCACGGTCATGCCCTCCTGGCCGGGCGCGGCGATGCGGGCGTCGCTGAGGGTGAGGTGCGTGCGCGAGGTGAGCTCGCGGAACTGGCGGGCCAGGCTGGCCGGGAGCGTGTCGGTGTTCAGGACACCGTCGACGGCGCGGTTGCCGAGTTCCTCGTTGACCCCGGCCTCCACGGCGCGGCGCTGACCGACGAAGTTGAGCGGCGCGTTCGCGAAGCCCTCCTGCACGGCGGCCCACTGCTCGTCGGTCTGGCCCTCGGGCTTCGGGGAGCGGTCGATGAGGCGGCGGCGCATCGTCGAGAGGGCCTGCGCCATCGACTCGTCGCGATCGAGGCGGCCGATCACGACCATGCCGTT
>JAURVW010001228.1 GCA_030655275.1 Solirubrobacteraceae bacterium | reverse complement strand
ATCTCGACGCCCGTCCCGTCGCCGTCGCCGTCGCCGACGCCGACCTCGCCCGTTCCGACACCGACGCCGCCGAGCACGCAGCCGACCGTGACCCCGGTGCCGACGCCGACCAACGCGCCGACCCCGACCCCGATCCAGACGCCGTCGCCGACCGGCGACACGACCTTCGTCGACCACGCCTACTCCCTCGCCGGGAGCGCGACGCTCAAGACGCTCACGACGGGCTCGCTGCCGCTTTCGGGCGGGATCGCCGTGAGGCTCGGCCTGCCGTCGCAGACGTTCGTCGGCGACCTCACGCTGGCGCCTGCGACCGGCAAACTGACGGCGCTCGGGTTCCTGCCGGTCACGGCCAAGGTGAACCTGCTTCCGTCCGACAAGGTCACCGGGTCACTGAAGGGCGGCAAGCTCGTCGCGACCGCAAAGGTGCGGATCAAGCTGCCGTCGGTCAAGGTGCTCGGCATCGAGCTCGCGGGTGGCGCGAACTGCCAGACCAAGCAGATCTCGTCGATCGCGCTGAGGTCCACGCAGGACGAGTTCCTGCCCCTGGACGGCGGACCGATCGCCGGCACGTTCTCGATCAGCGACCTCACCGGCTGCGGGTTCCTCACCAACCTCGTCTCGCCGCTGACCAAGGGTGGTGGCAACGCGATCGCGCTGAACCTCAGCCGCAAGTAGTTGCGCGGCGCGCAGCCGGGGGTGTCGTCCCCGGCTGCCCGTATCGGGCGTTGCCTACCGAACGGCCTTCGCGGCCTTCTGGCCCGGTCCCTGGGTCCACCAGCTCGTGCGAAGCTTGGCGCCGGCCTTGTTGAGCTCGAGGTGCACGTGGTCGCGATGGGCGGTGGTGTCGTCGACCTTCTTGTTCCACTTGCCGTTCTTCATGCAGGCGGAGTAGCGGCCGAGGCTGTCGCCGCCCCACCAGGAGCGGCAGTCCCAGATGATCCCCTGCACGCCGAGGCGGCGGGCGAGGGCGAAGGGCTCGCCGGAGGCATCCGGGGCGAGGAGGAGGCGGATGAGCCCTTCGGCGTCGGCGCGATCGGCGCGGTCGTGCACGTCGAGATGCCAGTCGATCGCGCGGCCCTCGGCATGCAGGGAGGCGGAGCCCTTGCCCCACTTCTCGCAGCGCATGATGCCCCAGAACTGGCCCCGCGGCGAGAACTTCGGGAGCTCCTTCACGAGGGCGAGCGCACCGGCGGTCGGGCCCTTCACGCAGTGGGTCGCGCGGTCGTAGCCCATGTCGTCGAGGGGCAGGTCGACGAGGCGATCGGCCGGGTTGGTGGCGACGGCACCGAAGGGCTGATCGAGCGGCAGCGCGGCGTGACCGGCCGCGGCGAACACGCCGCCGAAGGCGATTGCAAGCACGAGCGCGAGCAGGGAGGGGAGTGCCGTTCGACGGGCGACGAAGGGACGGTAGGAATCTGGGATGGAGCGAGGCATCGCAGGCTCATCGGCAGAGCGACGAGCGGAGCGGCGCCTTTCAGTCCAACCACTGGACCGGCGTACGAGTTCTGCGTCGCGTCGGCGCTCCCAGCGCGTCTGCGTACCGTGTTTCGCGGCGATCGCAAGCGACTGCGGCCGCGCCAATCGGCTTGCGAACGGTCAGTGCGGGTCAGCGCGGCCCAGACGGTCACACCGGGCGACGGACGAGCGTTACGGATCGCGCAGATGCGCCACAAATGGGCAAAGGCGACCGGTTGTGTGTGACGTTTGAACAGTCGGAGCCGACGCCGTGCATCTTCCGCCGCGGCGCTCCGCCGGTCCCAAGCAGTCCGTCCTCATCGGAGGCACACATGTCCCGCGGTCCCTCGTCTCGTTCCCTCTTCGCCGCCTGCGGCGTCGCCCTCACCGCCGCCGCGCTCGCGCCGGCCGCGGCCCTCGCCGACACCCCGGCCTCTGGGTACGAGAAGTTCGCAGGCTGTCCGAACCGCGAAGACGTCCAGGCCTGCCAGACCGTCGACTTCGCCGCCGGCTCCTTTGGGCTGGGCAACCTCACGATCCCGGTCACCTCGGCGGTCAGCCTGGCCGGCGGTGCCTCCAACACCGACCTCGGCAGCTTCTACGTCTCCGACGCCGGCAGCGTGCTCAAGCCCGTTTCGCTCCCCATCGACGGCGGCCTGGCCGGCCTCACCGGCGACGCTTCGAGCGGCAGCGATGCCGTCTCCGCTTCGCCGTCGCTCACCGCGGATCCGGAGTTCACCGTCGACGGAATCCTGTTGAAGCTGCGCTTCGGCTTCGAAGGTGCCGGCCTGCCGGAGGGCTGTGCCATCGGGAGCGCCGAGGATCCCGTGACGATCGAGATCACGAACGCCACGACGGCCCCGCCGGAGGGTGTCGAGCCGCTCACCGGTGATCCGGGCAGCGCCGATGTCGACATCCTGCGGTCGGTCATCACGAGCAACGACGTGCTCTTCGTCGCCAATGCCTACGCCGTCCCAGCGGCCAGCGGCTGTGGCGACGCGGTCGACGGCCAGATCAATGGCCGCGCGGGCCTGCCGGCCGCGGCCGGCGCGAGCCAGACCTACGCGCGTGAAGCCTCCGTGGCCGCGGCCTTCGATCTCATCAAGGTTTTCGGCTAGGTCCGAAAGGACGCCGGCCGGGAGCGGCAAGCTCCCCCACGGTCGTCCGTCGCCCCTGTGCGGCGGGCGGCCGGTGAGCCGTTCCGCACCCACGACCTGCGCGGTTCCCGCCGGAGCCTCCGTACACTCGGGACTCGTGACCGCCCGAGCCTCGCTCCTGATCGCCCAGATCCTGCCGAGACCGATCGACGACCACCACGAGGCGTCGCGCCACGCGCGGCTCCTGGCGGACGGGTTGGCCGAGCGGGGACACCGCGTGGTGCTGGTCGCCCCGACCCGCGACCGCGCCGCCATCCGGGCCGTCCGCAACGCGCTCGCGACCGATCCCGAATCGCTCCTGCCGGCGTCCGGTGAGGCGCCGCGCGTGCTTGCGATCGGCGAGACGATGGCGCCCGTGCGAGCCGGCCGCCGCGAAGGCGTCGTGCCCGTCGACGTCGCCCGCGCACTCGAGGACCTCTTCGCCGCGATCCCGTTCGACCTCTGCCACCTGCACGACCCACTGCCGCCGTCGGTGCCGGCCGCAGCGCTGAAGGCCTCCGGCGCGCTCAACGTCGCGACGTTCCACGCCTCGCCGCAGCGCCTGCTGTCGGCGCCGATCACGAAGAAGATGCGCGAGCAGCGCTTCGGCCGCCTCGACGCGCGCCTGGCGACCTCGCTCTGCGTCGCCCACGAGGTCGAATCGCTCCTCGGTGGCACGGTCACCCCGGTCTCCCCGGGGGTCGACTTCGTCGCGGCCGCGAGCGCAACGGGTGCGGTCTCCTCGACCGACGCGCCCGCGCCGCTGCGCGTGGCCTACGTCGAGCAGGAGGAGCGCGCCGCCCTGCGTACCGTGCTGCGCGGCCTGCGCGAGCTGCCGGACGGCGTCGACTGGGAGGCGCGCGTGCTCAGTCGCCGCGGGCCTTCGTCCTCGTCGCCCGTGCCCTCGGCGCTCGCCGACCGCGTCACCTATCTGCAGGCCGACCCCGCCGACGGCGAAGGCGCCGAGCAGGAGCTCCTCGCCTGGGCCGATGTCGCCCTCTTCGCCTCCGACGGTGCCGAGCCCGCGCCCGTCGGCGTGGTCCGCGCGATCGCTGCCGGCACCGTGCCGATCGCCACGCGTCTGGCCGCGCATCTCGAGCTCATCGGGCAGGACGACCATGGCCTGCGGATCGACGTCCGCAGCCCGGCTGCCATCGCAGCTGCCGTCGAGCGCCTCGCGACCGACCGTCAGCTGCTCGGCCGCCTGCGCAGCGCGGGCGGCACGCTTCGTGCGGCGCAGCGTCCGGCGCGCGTGGTCGACGCCGTCGAGGAGGCGTATCGCTCGCTGCTGGCCCGTCGCCGCGACCCCGAGGTCGCGCCCGCGATGCGCCGGCGCCTCGAGGACCGTCCGCTGATCGACGTCGACCTGCACATGCACAC
>JAURVW010001225.1 GCA_030655275.1 Solirubrobacteraceae bacterium | reverse complement strand
CCGTTGGCGCCGGCTCTGGCCGCAGGTGGCAGCGCACCTGGGCGTCGACTGGGAGGGGTTCGAGGACGTCCCGCGCCCGATCGAGGAGCAGATGGCCGGTCTCGAGTCGGTCTGGGCCGAGCTCGCGGCCCGAGAAGGACTCGTCGAGGCCGACCTGTCGAGGGTCGCCTCGTGGTGGCACACCGATCTCGACCTCGGGCGCACGTTCGAGTGCTTCGCCGATTTCGGCAAGAGCCGCTCGTTCGGTTTCACCGGCAGCGTCCGCACGAGCGAGGCGTTCCGGGCGACCATCGACCGCTACCGCGACGCGCGGGTGCTGCCCCAGCGCTGACCGGCGCGGAGCGCCGGCCGACCCCGGAAACGACGAAGGCCCCGCCGGAGCGGGGCCTTCGTAAACAAGCGGCTGAAGAGACTCGAACTCTCGACCTTCTGCATGGCAAGCAGACGCTCTAGCCAACTGAGCTACAGCCGCAGGTTGTTGCGTCTTCTGGGAAGGCGCTCGGGGAGCATAGCGGGTCGTTTCGAAGGAGGTCGTGCGACCTGGGACAACGGGGTGGACGGATTGCAGAAACCGGACGCGTGAGTCCATATGTAACGGTGTTACGAATCGATTCGCCCGTTTTTCGGGCCCGTGGTACCGAAAATCGCCGATCGAGAAACGCCCGTGTGCAGCCGGTCACGCAAGTTGGTGGGCCCAGGAACTGGTCCGATGACGAATTCAGGTTTTATTCAGACCGCCAAGCCGCTACGTTTTCGGCATGACGCCGGTATGTCCTGATACCGATCGAACAGCGTCTACCCCCGAATCGCGGAAGTCCCCCGCCGCGTCATCACGCTAGCCACGGAGAGGCTCCCCCTGATGAACATTGAAGGCAGCATTGCTCGAACGACGGTTTCAGATGCCGTCTACCGACGACTGCGCGACCAGATCTTGGGGTCTGGCGCAGAAGCGGGAGCACCGCTCCCGTCCGAACGAACCCTCAGCGAGACGTTCGGTGTGAACCGACACGCCGTGCGTGAGGCGATCAAACGCCTCCAGCAGGCCGGTCTCGTCACCGTGGTCCACGGTGGTGCCACGCGTGTGACCGACTGGCGTCGCGAGGGTGGCCCCGAGCTGCTCGTCGCCGTTGCCAGCGGCCTCGAGTCCGGCGAGCGCACCAAGCTCGCGCAGCAGATCGTCGAGGCGCGTGCCGCCGTCGCCGGTCGTCTGGTCACCGGTGCCGCGGGCTCGGCCGATCTCGACGCCGGAGTCGCCGAGACCATCTCGGCCGCCGGAGAAGAAGCTGCCGTCGCGCTCTACCGCGATCTGTGGTGCGACATCGCCGCCGCCAGCGGCAACCTCGCCGCCCAGCTCACGCTCAACAGTCTCAACGCCGGTCTCGACGCGCTCGAGACCGAGGGCCTGGCCGTCTTCGAGACGGAGGCCGCACGCACCGACGAGATCGCAAGCCTCGTCGGCGCACTGATCGCCGGTGATTCGGCGGGCGCCAACAAGGCCGCGTCCGACGTCTTCGGCGTCACGACCGTCCAGGTCTAGTCCTCTCGACGGGGGCGGCTCGCGGCATACTTGCCGAATGCGAGCCGCCCTCATCGAATCCTTCGGGCAGCCTCCGACGGTCGTCGACCTGCCGGATCCGGAGGGCGACGCGCCGCTCGCCGCTGTCCTGGCGGCCGGGATCAACCCGATCGACCTG
>JAURVW010000062.1 GCA_030655275.1 Solirubrobacteraceae bacterium | reverse complement strand
CGGTCGCCGTCGCCCACGAGTCGCCCTGGCCGCTGCTGGCCTGGCTCTCGATCCCGTTGGCGCTCAAGTGGAACGCCACGGTGCGCAACCACCACGACGGGCCCACTCTCAACGGCGCCCTCGGCGGGACCGCGCAGCTCGAGCTCGCGTTCTGCGTGCTGCTGGCGGCCGGCATCCTGATCTAGGCGGGCGGGGTTCCTCGTGGCGCTCACGCTCACGCTCACCGAGCACGTCGTCGGCTTTCGGGCACCGCTGCCCACGAGCTGGGGCGTCCTCGACCGCCGCCGGCTGTTCCTCGTCGAACTGGTCGGTTCCGACGGCGTGGTGGGCCGGGGTGAAGCCGCGCCGCTGGGGGCGTACGACGGCGTCTCCGACGACACCTGTCGGGCCGCGCTGACCGCGCTCGCCGCCGAGCTCGCGACGATCGACGAATCCGAACCCGGTCATCTGATCCTCGACCGGCTCACCGCCGTGACCGACTGCGCGCCCGCGCTCTCGGCGATCGACATGGCGATGTGGGACCGAGGTGGCCGACGCGAGGGTCGACCGGTCTCCGCGCTCCTGGCGAGCACCGCGCTCGAGGCAATCGCCGTGCACAAGACGATCGGCGGGGTCTCCGCAGGCGACGCCGGCGCCACCGCTGCCGAGGCGGTGGCGGCCGGGTTCACCGCTTTCAAGGTGAAGGTCGGACTGCGCGGCGACAACGGTGCGCCTGATCTCGACGGCGACGTGGCCCGTGTCGCGGCCGTCCGCGCGGCCGCCGGCCCGGACGCCCGGATCAAGGTCGACGCCAACGGGGCCGGGTCGGTCGACGAGGCCGTCGAGGCGCTGCGGCGACTCACCGGCCGGGGCGTCGCGATCGACGCGGCGGAGGAGCCGGTCTCCGGCGGCGACGCCTGGCCCCATCTGCGGGCGGCGCTCAACGCGGCGAAGATCGTCCTGGAGCTCTCGATCGACGAGACCGCCGATCGCGAGCCGGGTGCCATCACCCGCGGCCCGGACGTCGTCGAACTCAAGCTCGCGCGGACCGGCGGGATCGGACCGCTCCTCGTGCGCGCGTCGCTCGCCCAGATCGCAGGCGTGCAGGTGGCGCTGTCGTCGACGTTCGACGGCCCGCTCGGCATCGCCGCGGCCCTGCACGCCGCGGCGGCGCTCGGGATCGAGCGACCACTGGGTCTCGGCACGCTCGACGCGCTCGACCTGTCGGGCGCGCCGGACCTCGCGGAGCTCGCCACCCGGCTGGAGCCGGTCGACGGTCGCATCATGGTCCCGACCGGCCCGGGACTGCTCTGATGCGTCGCTCGCCGCGTCGCTGAACGACCATCCGAGAACGTGTCCGGGACCGCGTCCGGGGAACGGACCCGGGGGTACGATTGTGACCGAGTCGTGGCCCGTGGCGGTGCCGTCCCGCCAGGACCTGGACAGAACCTGATCATGTCACCCGAAACGGGCTGGGTAGGGGAAAGACCGGAGGCTGCGCGGCCCTCACGTCGTTAAGGTCAGTCGCGTGTTCGAGGTTCCCACGACCTTCGCAGCGCCCCACGTTCCGTTCACGCAACCCGTCGTCTCGCGCGACGGTGCCGACGCCGTGGCCGCGCTCATCGCCAGCGGCGAACTGAAGTCCGGCGGGGCGCTCACGCGCCGCTGCTCGGAGCGCCTGCAGGCCGACCTCGGCGCGGCGAGCGTGCTCATGGTGCAGTCGTGCACCGCAGCGCTCGAGCTCAGCGCCATCCTGCTCGACCTGCAGCCCGGCGACGAGGTGATCATGCCGTCCTTCGGCTTCGCCTCGGCGGCCAACGCCTTCGTCCTGCGTGGCACGGTCCCCGTGTTCGTGGACATCTGCGAAGACACCCTCAACATCGATCCGGCCCGCGCCGCCGACGCGATCACCGACCGCACCCGGGCGATCGTGCCCGTCCACTATGCGGGCATCGGCGCGCCGATGGAGCGGCTCCTGCCGCTGGCGGCCGAGCATGGCCTCGCGGTGATCGAGGACGCCGCCCAGGCGATCGGTGCGTCGTATCGCGGTCGTCCGCTCGGCACGTTCGGCGCGCTCGGCACGTTCAGCTTCGACGCCACGAAGAACCTCACGTGCGGCACGGGCGGCGCGCTCGTCGTCAACGATCCGGAGCTCGTCGAACGAGCCGAGTGGATCCGCGACTGCGGCACCGACCGCGCCGGCTTCGCGCGCGGGGAGTCGTCGCGCTATCAGTGGGTCGACGCGGGTTCCAACTACGCCCTCAACGAACTGGCCGCCGCCTACCTCGCGCCGCAGCTCGACCACGTCGCCGAGACCTCCCGCCGGCGGCGACACATCTGGGACCGCTACCACGCGGCGTTCGCCCCTCTCGAGGCGCAGGGCGTGCTGCGACGTCCGATCGTGCCGGAGGACTGCGAGCCCAACGGACACGCCTACGGCGTGATCATGCCGACCCCGGCCGCCCGTGATGCCCTGATCCGCGATCTCGCGGCCGTCCGCATCACTGCCAGCTTCCACTTCGTCCCGCTGCACTCCGCCCCGGCCGGGCTCGAGTTCGGTCGCACGAACGGGCCGATGCACCACACCGACGCGCTCAGCAGCCGTCTCGTGCGCATGCCACTGTGGACCGACATGACCGATGCCCATACCGACCGCGTGATCGCCGCCGTGGCTCGCGCGACCGGCGCGGACGTCGATCCCCGGGACCTCACCCGATGAGCGCGCCCGTCGACCCCGTCCTCGCAGAACTCGAGCGCGAGCATGCAGCCTTCGCGGCCACCGCCGACCGCGCGATCGCCAGCGCCCAGGCGCAGGCCCACTCCTATGAGCAGCAGCTGCGCGCCACCGAGGCCGCGCTCGCCGCGGCCCGTGAGGAGATCGCCCAGATCCACCACGCCGGACACATCCCTCCAGAGTCCGGGCATCGCCTCTCGCGCCTGCTGTACCGGGCCGCTCGCCGGTCGCGGACGGCGGGCCTGTGAACGACAGCGAAGCAGTTTCCGGAGCCCGGCCGGCGGGCACGACGATCCCGCCGCGCGGCGACGGTCACGTGTACGACCAGATCACGCGGGTGCTCGCCGGCGAGACGGCTCCGCTCCTGGCGACGCCGGCCGGCACGGCAGACCGGCCCCTACGGATCGCACTGATCGTGCCGCCCTTCGGGTTCGGGAGCGGCGGCCACGCCGTCCTCTTCGGCATCGCCGCGGCGCTGGAGCGCCTGGGGCACAGCGTCAGCACGTGGCTGCACGATCCGTTCGGGTTCAACGCCGACCTGCTCGACGGCGCGATCCGGCAGGCGATCGCCGACGACTACGTGGCGCTCGCCGGCCCCGCCTACCGGGGGTTCGAGCACTGGAACGGCGCCGACGTGGTCCTAGCGACCGGCTGGCAGACCGTCTACCCCGCGATGACGCTGCCGCGCTGCCGGGCGCGCGCCTACATCGTCAACGACCACGAGCCCGAGTTCTACCCGACGTCGCTGGAGTCGCACTTCGCCGCGCAGACCTACCGTCTCGGCCTGCCTTGCCTGCTCGGCGGGGGCGGCTGGCTCGAGCAGCAGCTCGTCGACCGCTACGGCGTCACCGTCGCCGGGAACTTCCCCTACCCCGTCGCGCCTGAGTTCCAGCCACGGCCGATCGAGCGGCGCGGCGACACGATCGTCCTCTACGGCCGCAACACGACGCCGCGCCGAGCCGTGGGTCTTGCACTCATCGCCCTCGAGGAGCTCGTCCGTCGCCGGCCCGACACCCGCGTGATCATGTTCGGCGATCCCGACACGCCCGAGACGACCTTCCCCTACGAGCACTTCGGGCCGATCGCGCCCGAGGACCTCTCGTGGATCTACTCCGAGGCGACCGTCGGCCTCGCGTTCTCGATGACGCACGGCTCGCTCGTGCCGCACGACATGATGGCCTGTGGCCTCCCCGTGCTCGACATCGAGGGCTACGGCACGGGCGTCGAGCACGCAGAGACCGACCTCGTCGAGCTCGCCGCCTTCGACCCGTTCTCGGTCGCCGACGGTCTCGAACGTCTGCTGGACGACTCTGCGCTGCGCGCCCGCCGCTCACGTGACGGACTCACCCACGTCGCGGCCCACACGTGGGAGCGGTCGGGGGCGCTCGTCGAGACCGCGCTGCGCGGCATCCTGCGCGAGCGCGAGGCGGCGACGGCCGCCGTCGAAGTGCGCTGACCTGCCCGGAGGCGCCGTCGACCGCCTGCGGTTCCCGCGCTGAAGCGCCGAGGCGCCGAGGATGCGCCCGTCAGCGGTCCTTCGGGCCGTCGGCGACGTGATCGTCGGTCGGGCGCAGGGCGTCCGTGAAGCGCCGGGGGACGCGCGCGGCGGTGTCGTCGTCCTCCCAGAGGGTGATGACGACGAGGCTGGCTCCGTCGGCGCGGCACACGAAGATGAGCCCTGGGAGCTCGCGGTCGCGCACGAGCACCTCGTGTTTGGGTCCTTCCTCGACGCGGCCCTGCGCGTAGGCCCGGGAGACGCGCGTGGCGATCTCGGCGCGCGCCTCCAGCGTGCCGCGCACGCGCTGGCGGTAGCGGTCCTCGGCGTGGCGGGTGACCTCGACCAGCATCAGCGCGAGAGCAGCGCCTCGAGCGCGTCGGCCACGGCCCGCGGGGCTTCGAGCGGCACCGCATGACCGGCGCCCGGCACGACGACGAGCTCGGCATCGGGCAGCCCGGAGGCGAGCCGCTCAGCGATTGCGCGGAACTTCTCGTCGCGCTCGCCGACGAGCACGAGCGACGGCATCGTGAGCGACGGCAGCCCGGCCCAGAGCGACCCCATCTTGCCGGTGCCGGCACCCCGCAACGAGGCGGCGAGGCCGGCAGGCGTGTTGCGAAGGCGGTCCGCGTGCGCGGCGGCCGCGACCTCGGGGGATTGGCCGTCGAACAATGGTTGTGCTGCCCATCGCTGCGCGAGGGCTTCGATGTCGAGGGATTCGAGCTCGTCGGCCAGCGCCGCGTCGGCGGCGGCACGCGCGGCGCGGTCGGCTTCGTCGTCGAGGCCGGCGGTCGTGGAGATGAGCGCGAGGTGCGTGACGCGTCCGGGTGATGCCTGCGCGGCGAGGAGCGCGGCGCGTCCGCCCATCGAGTACCCGCCGAGCGCCAGGGTCGCCCCGAGTGCGGCCTGTCCGTTGCCCGAGGGGCTCGTGGTCGCTGCCGCCATCGCGTCGGCGGCCATCGCCGGCAACAGGATCGGTCGCACGTCCGCGGCGGTGCCGTGACCCCGCTGATCCGGCGTGATCACGGGACGATCGAGGCTCTGGAGGTGCGCTCGGACGCCGTCCCAGGAGGCGCCGGTCTGCGTGAAGCCGTGGAGGAGGACGAGCGGATCGGGCACGAGCCGTCATGATGACGGGAGCTGCCGTCTCCATGCGATGCGAGCGGCCCGATGTGCGGCTCGTCCCGACGGCGCGCCGCCCCGTACAGCCTTCGATGCCGCCCGTCGCCCCGCCCCATCTGCCGCTCCTCGCCGCGCTCGTCGACGAGCTCGCGCGCAGCGGGGTGCGTCACGCCGTCCTCTGCCCGGGGTCGCGCAACGCGCCGATCGTGCTCGCCCTCGACGCCGATCCGCGCATCACCTGCTGGACGGTCGTCGACGAGCGCTCCGCCGGGTTCTTCGCGCTCGGGATCGCCAAGGCGACCGGCCTGCCCGCCGTGGTCACCACCACGTCCGGCACGGCGGTCAGCAACCTGCTGCCGGCGGCCACGGAGGCGCACGAGGCCGGCGTCCCGCTCCTCATGCTCACCGGGGATCGTCCTCCGGAGCGCCGCGACCTCGGCGCCGGCCAGACGATCGACCAGCTGCGTGCGCTCGACGGCGTCTGCCGCTGGGTGATCGAGGCGGATCTCGGCGAGGCCTCCGAGGTCCGCGAGCAGTGGGTCCGCGCGACCACCTGCCGCGCCATCGCTGCGTCGATCAGCGCCGGGAGGCCCGGGCCCGTGCAGATCAACCTTCCGCTGCGAGAGCCGCTCACGGCGCCCGGCCTGCATGCACCGATCGCCTCGGGACGCGCCGATGGCCGGCCGTGGCTGTCGGTCGAAGGTGCTCCGGG
>JAURVW010001207.1 GCA_030655275.1 Solirubrobacteraceae bacterium | reverse complement strand
ACCTGGTCAGGCTCTGACCAGGTCTGACGGCCGAAAACCGCTGGACCGCCGCTGAAATCCGTCGTCCCGCTGCCCCGCGGCGAACCCACGCCGATAGCATGGCCATCGATGCAGGAAATGGTGATCTACGGCGTCTCCTTCGACATGGTCGGCAAGCAACCGATCGTGCTGCTGAAGGCGGTCGACTCCAACCGTTTCCTCCCGATCTGGATCGGTCACCCCGAGGCCGCGGCGATCCTCATGCGCCTCCAGGGCCAGACCACGCCGCGCCCGATGACGCACGACCTGATGGTCGACATCTTCGGTGAGCTCGAGGTGCGCTGCACGCAGGTCGTCGTGACCGAGCTGCGCGACAACACCTTCTTCGCCACCATCACCCTCACCACCGGCTCCGTCGACCACAACATCGACGCCCGCCCGTCCGACGCCCTCGCGCTCGCCGTCCGCGCTGGCGCGCCGATCTACGTCGCCGCCGACGTGCTCGCCGAGTCCGCGATCGAGTTCGAGCACGAGGTGGAAGACACCGAAGAGGTCGTCGAGCGCTTCAAGGACTTCCTCGACGACGTCACTCCCGAGGACTTCGCCGGCGGCGACTCCTAGGCCGCAGGCCCGTTCGCGCGCGCCCGGAGGTAACTCCGCGCGCCGGCGCCTCAGTCGTTGAAGCCCTGGACCGCCAAGGCGGTCCAGACGGTCTCGTCCTCCCGCGCCTGTGCGGGCGCGCCCCAGCAGCTGGCGCTCTGGCCCCTGGAAGTGACGCCGCAGTACGTGACGCCGTTCGTGGCGACCTCGTCGATGAGCGTGGAGCCCGGGATGTCGGTCGGGACGGGCAGGTCGTCCGACGGCATGGGGCTGGTGGGCGCCTTGCCCGAGCACCGCACGGTCACCGTCTGCGTGAAGCACGAGGAGGTGGTCCCGATCGCCCGCCGCCGCACGTCGGCGTCGAGGGTCCATGGCGTCTGGGTGCCGCCGACGCCGAAGCACGTGCCCTTGAGGTAGGTGCGTGCGCAGATGCTCGTCGCGGTGATCACGTCGATCTTCCAATCCGAACCGAGCCCGATCGTGGTCGGCCGCGGCAGGGATCCGGTCGACAGCGTGCCGGGCTGCACGGGCGTCGTTCCCCAGCAGACCGGCGCCTGCGACGCGAAGTTGATGCACGTGAGATCGCCCCCGGCGACCATGCTCGAGGCCCCGATGGTGCCACCGACCGGCGTGGTCGTCAGGCCGACCGTCGTCGTGTCGGAGCCGAGCTGGCCCGCGTCGTTCGAGCCCCAGCAGTAGGCGCCCTTGGCCGTCAGCGCGCAAGCATGCTCCTCGCCGGCGGCGACCGACCCGACTGCCTTGATGTCAGCGCCCTTGGTTGCGACGACCTCGTCGAAGCGGGCATTGCTGGGCCAGCAGCGCACCTCGAAAAGGCCGTTGACGGCGCAGGCCTGCTCTCCGCCGACGGCAACCCGCGCGTGTGGCGGATCGACGGTGGTCGGCTTGGCCGGTGCGCCGTCGCCACCGCCGCCGGTTCCGCCACCGCCACCTACGTCGTTGGCCAGCGAGATCGGTTTGGGCGTCGGCCTCGGGATCGGCGTCGGCGCGGGCTTGAGCGCACCCGCCTTTGCCACCTTGACCACGATCGAGGCGGAGGTACCGACGACCCGCTTGCCGCGCGAGACCACGGCCCGCACCCGGAGCGCCTGGCCCGCCACGAGCACGGAGCTCCAGCGCAGCCGCGCCTTGCCGCGCTTGGGCTTCCCGGAGGACAGGACGAGCCAGCGGCCGCCCACCTTGCGCTGCAGCGTCACCTTCAGCGGGGCGCGGCCGGCGCCCTTCACGGTGACCGCCGCGAGCACGCCCACGTCGGATGCGCTCGCCTTCAGTCCGACCCGGACCTTCGCCTCGGCGGGCACCGCCGCCGCCAGCGTGGCGAGCAGGGCGACGAGCACGGCCGTCAGCCATCGTGGGGAGACGAGGATCCGCGTCATGCCCAGGTCATCGGCTACGACGCGTCTCGCATGAGTCCCCGTGCGAGAAATCCCCATGGACCTTCGCCACCGAACCCCGCCGTACCGACCGCCTGACCGACCCGGGCCTGATGAAAAGACCGACCGCGTACGCGGCGGTCGCGCCCGGCCAAGCCAGGCCCGACCCGGCCAAGCACGTTCAGACGTGGTCGGGACCGGCGACGACCGCTGAATCCCCGCCGCGTGCTGCGGTGCAGGAGCAGGGTGGATCGATGCGAACGCACCGAGATTCCACCCACATCGAGAAGGGCCCGAGCCTGGCCAAGGGACCCGCATGGATCGTCGGGTCCGTCCTGGCGGTCTTCGGTCTCGTGCTCTTCTGGAAGGCCCCGGGCACGCCCCTGCCGACCGCCGGCTTCCCCGACGGACAGGCCACGGGCACCACGTTCCTGGGCTTCGAGATCAACGCGTGGACGGCCTGGCTCACGACGGCCGCCGGCGTGCTCGTGCTGATCGGCGTGCTGCAGCACGTCATCGCGAAGACGATGAGCCTGCTCGTGGGCCTGGCACTCGGCGCGGCTTCCGTCATCGCCCTGGTTGACGGCGACGACGTCTTCGGCCTGGCCGCCGCAAACGGCTTCACCGCCCTCGGCTGGGGCGTGGCGGCGGCGATCTTGATCATCGCTGCGCTGCTGCCTCGCCGCACCCGCCAGGTCGAAGACCACCGCCGCACCGAGGCCGCGGCCCACACGACGAAGCACGACACCCGCCACGACTCGACCGATGGTCGGCACGACGGCCGCCACGACTCGACCGACGGTCGGCACGACGGCCGTCGGGCCGACGGCGACTTCCGCGGCACCGGCGACGCCGGCCACGCCGATCTTCCGGGCCGCGTCGAGCCCGTGACGACCTCCGGCACCCCGACGTCCGCGGACACCGACGGCTCATCGACGAGCCGCTCCGGCCACCCGGCGTCGACCGACGACGCGAGGAACGACTCCACCACCACCGGGCAGAGCGTCCACGTTCCGACCCGCAACCGCGACTGACAGCCGCGCTGCCGCGGGGGTCAGCCTCGCGGCAGCATCTTCGCCACGATCTGCGCGCGGCTCAGGCCAGCGGCGCCGGCGGCCATCGGCAGCAGCGACGTGTCGGTCATGCCAGGCACGTTGTTGAGCTCCAACACCGTCGGAACGCCCTCGGGCGTGAGGATCAGGTCGACGCGCGTGATGCCGTTGACCCCGAGCGCCTCCGCGGCGGCGACGGCGGTCTCGGAGAGGAGCGCGGACTCCTCCGCCGTGAGGTTGGCCGGGCACTCGTACTGCACGAGGCCGATCGAATAGCGAGCTTCGAAGTCGTAGGCCTCCGGGCCGTCCTGGGGCAGGATCTCGACGGCAGGCAGCGCCTCGCCGTCGATCACGGAGATGCCGAACTCGCGGCCCGCCACGAAGCGCTCGACGATCACGGAGTCGTCGTAGGAGAAGGCCCCGACCATCGCGTTCGCCAGCGCGGACCCGTCGGCGGCGCGGTTCACGCCGAGCGCCGAACCCGAGCGGGCCGGCTTCACGACGAGCGGCAGCCCGAGGCGCTCGACGACCGGCGCGAGCGTCCGCGCCGCGCCGAGCGACGTGAACGGCTGGCGGTCGAACACGACCCCATCCGGCACGGCGATGCCAGCATCGCTGAGCAGACCCTTCGTGATGGCCTTGTCCCAGCAGCGACGGCACGCCATCGCGCTCGGCGTCTGATGCGGGATCCCGAGCGACTCGAGCACCGCCTGCACGGCCCCGTCCTCACCGACGACGCCATGCATCACGATGATCGCCGCATCGACGCGGGCGTCGGTGAGGCGCTCGATGAGATCGCGGCCGACGTCGATCGAGATCGCCTTGTGGCCGAGCTCGGTGAGCCCGTGGACGATGTTCTCGGCACCGGCGATCGAGACTTGACGCTCGAACGACGGCCCGCCCGAGAGGACGGCGACCCTCATCGGTTCACGCGACGCTGCGGGAACTGCACGAGCGACCCCGGGGTGCCGGCGTCCAGCGGTGGCGTCTCGCGAGGCCCGCGGCGTCGCTCCTGGCGGACGAGCGGCTCGCCCACCATCTCGCCGTACAGCTCGAGCTGCTCCGTCACGACCGCGCCGATCCGGCGCACGCCCTCGCGGATCTCGGCCTCGTCGACGCCGGAGTAGTTCAGGCGCATCGAGTCGCCGCCGCGGCCATCGGTGTACGCGCCACGGCCCGGTACGAAAGCGACGTTCGCGCGCAGCGCGCGGGCGAGGAGGTTGGTCGTGTCGATCTGCTCCGGGAGCGTGACCCACAGGAACAGGCCGCCACGCGGGCGGGTCCAGCGGGAACCTTCGGGCATCGCGTGCTCGAGGGAGTCGAGCATCGCGTCGCGACGGCCCTGGTACCGCTCGCGCAGCTCGTCGAGGTAGGTGCGCCACAGGTCGAGATCGGCGATGCACGCCTCCACCACGACCTGACTGATCGACGACGAGCAGAGGTCCGAGCCCGCCTTGCCGATGTTCATCTTCTGGCGGATCGCGCGCGGCGCGGCGACCCAGCCGATGCGCAGGCCCGCGGCGAGGATCTTGGAGAACGTGCCGAGGTAGATCACGAAGTTGCCGCCGTCGAGGGTGCGCAGCGTCGGCAGCGACTCGCCCTCGAACCGCAGCAGCGAGTACGGGCTGTCCTCGACCACGAGCAGCTCCCGCTCGGCCGCGAGCTTCACGAGGCGCTTGCGGCGCTCGAGACTCATGGTCACGCCCGCGGGATTCTGGAACGTGGGGATCGTGTAGAGGAACTTCGGGCGTTTGCCCTCGGCCGCGAGCTCGTCGAGGGTCTGCTCGAGCAGGTCGATGTCGAGCCCGTCGTCGTCCATCTGCAGCTGGCGGACGTCCGCCTGGTACGCCTGGAAGGTGGGAACCGCGCCCGGATAGGTGGGGCCCTCGGCAAGGACGATGTCGCCCGGATCGACGAGCGTCTTGCAGACGAGGTCGATCGCCTGCTGGCCGCCGGTGGTGACGAGCAGCTCGCCGCTGTCGACGAGCGTGCCCTCCTCGGCCATCACGACCTGGATCGCCTCGTGCACCTTCGCCATGCCCTCGGTCGGGCCGTACTGCAGCGCACGCACCGCGTGGGTGGACACGGAGGTGGTGATCGCGTCGAGCATCGCCGGCGGCAGATGCGACACGTCGGGGAGGCCGCCCGCGAGCGAGATCACCTCGGGGCGCTCGGTGATCGCCATGAGGTCGCGCATCGCCGAGGACTTCATCGAGCCCGTCCGCGCTGCGAAGAGTGCTGCGTAACGCTCCAGATCCCTGGTCGCGGTGCCCTGGGCCACCGGCGGGGTGCTGTTTCCGTCGTCTACAGTCACCGGACCAACGGTACTTCACATGGACACCACCTTCGACATCCTGCAAGCCATCGGCCTCGGCCTCGCGTTCGGTCTCCGGCCCGCGTTCGCCCCGCTCGTCGTGGCGATCTGCGCCGCCGCGAACCTCGCCGTCGACTTCGAGGGCACGCCCTTCGACTTCCTCGAGAACCCGATCGTGCTGATCGTGCTCGCCGTGATCGCCGTCGTGAGCGTGGTCGACGCGCTCCGCGCCGGCAAGGGCAAGGCCACGTTCGACCTGGGCTGGCTCCTCGTGGCGCTCGTGCTCGGTGGGCTCTTCGGCGCCGGCTCGGTGGCCGAGCATTCCGACACGTGGGTGATCGGCGCGGTCGTCGGCGTCGTGGCTGCCGCACTGGGCTACTTCGCGACCTTCCCGCTCGTCAGCGGCGCGCGCAAGCGCCTGCAGGGCGAGGCCGAGGCGAGCCTGATCCTGCCGGCGATCGTCGAGCTCGTCGCCGTCGTCACCGCCTTCCTCAGCCTGCTGCTGCCGCCCCTGGCGGCGATCGCGCTGATCGCCGTCCTCGTGCTGCTCGTGCGGGGTCGCAAGACCGCCGGCGAGAGCTACGCCGGCCTCCGCACCCTCAACAAGTAGACCGAGAGCCTCGTGCCGCAGGAACCCAACGTCCCTGCGGCCGGCCAGCGTGGCCGGATCCTCGTCGAGCCGCCCGGCTACGCGGTCACGTCGTTCATCACGGGCACCGGCCTCGCGGTCGGTCTCGGACTCGCGCCCCATGGCCTGCTGCTCTTCGCGGCCGCGCTCATCCTCGAGGTGATCGAGCTGCGTC
>JAURVW010001164.1 GCA_030655275.1 Solirubrobacteraceae bacterium | reverse complement strand
CACGGCCTGCCGATCGAGAACATGGTCGAGAAGACCTTCGGCCGCAACCTCGAACGCGCCGACGTGCAGGCGAAGAGCCGCGCCTACGCGACCGAGCAGATCGCGCAGCAGATGGCCGATTTCAAACGAGTCGGCGTGCTCGGCGACTGGGACCATCCCTACCGCACGATGGACTTCGGCAACGAGGCGAACGAGATCCGCGTCTTGAAGAAGGTGATCGAGCGCGGCTTCGTTTATCGCGGCTTGAAGCCCGTGTACTGGTGCTTCGACTGCCAGTCGTCGCTGGCCGAGTTCGAGATCGAGTCCGCGGACAAGAAGTCGCAGACGGTGGATGTCGCGTTTCTCGCCGCCGATGCCGCGAAGCTCGCTGCGGCCTTCGGCCTGCCCTCGCTCGCGAGGGACGCCTTCGCCGTCATCTGGACCACGACCGCGTGGACCATCCCCGCGAACCAGGCGCTGAACGTCGGCCCCGCGATCGAGTATTCGCTGGTCGACACCGAGCGCGGCCTGCTGATCCTCGCGAGCGCGCTGGTCGAGAAGTGCCTCGCGCGCTACGACCTCGAAGGCACGGTGATCGCGACCACGCTCGGCGCGAAACTCGAAGGCCTCGAGTTCCGCCACCCGCTCGCGCACGTCGACGCCGGCTACGACCGCGTCGCACCGGTCTACGCCGCCGACTACGCGACCGCCGACGACGGCACCGGCATCGTGCATTCGTCGCCCGCCTACGGCATCGAAGACTTCAACTCGTGCCGCGCGCATGGCCTGGCGCTCGACGACATCCTGAACCCGGTGCAGGGCGACGGCCGCTACGAAGCGAGCCTGCCCCTCTTCGGCGGCCTGAACATCTGGAAGGCCGCGCCGCTGGTCGCCGATGCGCTGCGCGCTGCCGGCCGCCTGCTGGCGACCGCGACGCTGACCCACAGCTACCCGCACTGCTGGCGCCACACGACGCCGGTGATCTACCGCGCCGCGGCGCAATGGTTCAGCCGCATGGACGAGGCCGGTCAAGGCACGGCCG
>JAURVW010001159.1 GCA_030655275.1 Solirubrobacteraceae bacterium | reverse complement strand
GCCAGATCCCTCCGGTGCCCGGGAACGACGACCCTGGGAGTCGCAGGACCACCTTGCACGGGCGCCGCCGCTCTACCCTGGAATGCATGACGCCGTCCCGCGACACACCCAGTCCGCTCGGTGAGTTCCTGCGGGCTCGGCGGGAGCAGATCGGTCCCGAGCAGGCCGGTCTGCCGGACCTCGGTCGTCGCCGGGTACCCGGGCTGCGGCGCGAGGAACTGGCGATGCTCGCCGGCGTGAGCGTCGACTACTACGTGCGGCTGGAGCAGGGCCGCAACGACCATCCCTCGGCCCAGGTGCTCGACGCGCTCGCCCGGGTCCTGCAGCTCGACGTCGACAGCGCGGCCCATCTGCGCGCGCTCGCGGAGCCGCCGCGGCCCCGTCGCCGCAGCGCGTCGCGTGCCGCCGAGCGCGCGAACCCCGTGCTGGTCCGCGCCCTCGATGCGCTCGAGACCCAGCCGGCGTTCGTCCTGGGCCGCTACATGGACGTGCTCGCCGTGAATCCGCTGATGGAAGCGCTCAACGACGCCTTCCGCGTGGGCAACAACATCGTGCGCAGCCTGTTCCTCAACCCGGCCTCGCACGACCTGTATCCCGAGTGGGACAAGGTCGCCGTCGAGACCGTCGCCTCCTTGCGTGCCGCGATCGGCACCGACCTCGATGACCCCGGCTTCACGCAGCTCGTCGGCGAGCTGTCGGTCGCGAGCGACGAGTTCCGCCAGCGCTGGGCCCGCCACGACGTGCGCCCCAAGTCCGGTGGCGTGAAGCGCATGATCCACCCGATGGTCGGCGAGCTCGAACTCCCCTACGAAACCCTCGACCTCGGTTCGACGCCCGGCCAGCAGCTCGGGATCTACTCACCGGAGCCCGGCTCCATCAGCGCCGAACGGCTCGCGATGCTCGCCTCGCTGGTCGCCGACGGCGCCGCGCGCTGACGCACGTCGACACCGCAGCCCGCCGGAGCACTCGACGCCGCAGCCCGCGCGTCACGAGACCCGACCCGGACAACCGCGGCCTTAGACG
Source organism: Solirubrobacteraceae bacterium (assembly GCA_030655275.1). Taxonomy (GTDB): domain Bacteria; phylum Actinomycetota; class Thermoleophilia; order Solirubrobacterales; family Solirubrobacteraceae; genus JAGIBJ01. The sequence goes on along the minus strand of JAURVW010001159.1, from coordinate 4,339 downwards.
ACCGCGGCCCGCCGAGGGTGAGCGTCGAAATTAGCCCCTTATAGCGGTGGTAGTCCGACGCTCATCGCCCCGGTAGCGAGCGCCGCTGCGCCCAAACGGATCAAGCACTCCGCTTCAAGCGGATCGGGCACTCCGCTTTTGCTACCTTCTTCCGGATCGTTCGCTCCGTTTAACGCCGGTGGCGTTGCTCCCGACGTCGCCGACCACGAGAAAGCCCTTCCGCATGCCCGCCTCCAGTCCATCCATCACCAAGTCCGACCCACCCGGCTCCGCCGGCGTGAACCGCTGGCTCGTGCTCGTCGTCGTCTGCTTCGCGCAGTTCATGGTGATCCTCGACGGCACCGTCGTGAACGTCGCCCTCCCCGCGATCCAGACCGATCTCGGCTTCGCCTCGAGCGACCTCGCCTGGGTCGTCAACGCCTACACCCTCGTCTTCGGCGGGTTCCTGCTCCTCGGTGGCCGCGCCGCCGACCTCTTCGGCCGCAAGCGCCTCTTCGTCGCCGGCGTCGCGCTCTTCTCGATCGCCTCGCTCCTCGACGGCCTCGCCACGTCGCCCGGCCAGCTCATCGTGTTCCGCGCGATCCAGGGCCTGGCCGCGGCGCTCGTGTCGCCGGCAGCGCTGTCGATCATCACGACGACCTTCGACGAGGGCCCGGACCGCACCCGCGCCCTCGGCGTGTGGGCCGCGATCGCCGGCATCGGCCTCGCGTTCGGCCTCATCATCGGCGGCGTGCTCGTCGAGACCCTCTCGTGGCCGTGGATCTTCATGATCAACGTGCCCGTCGGCATCGCCGTCGTCTTCGCGGCGCTGCGGTACGTGCCCGAGAGCCGGATCGAGGGCGACCATGGTGGCTTCGACCTTGCCGGTGCGGCCTCCGTCACCGGTGGGCTCGTCGCCTTGGTCTACGCGATCATGCAGGCCGGCACCGAGGGTTGGCTCTCGGCGCCGACGCTCGGCTTCGCGGCCCTCGCCGTCGTGCTGATCGCTGCGTTCTTCGCGATCGAGCGTCGGCACTCCGCCCCGCTCGTGCGCCTCGGGATCCTCAAGGTGCGCACGCTCGTCGCTGCCAACGGGGTCGTGCTGCTGGCCGTCTCGGGCATGTTCGCGATGTTCTTCTTCACGACGCTCTACTTCCAGCAGGTGCTCAGCTACACGCCGATCGAAGCCGGCCTCGCCTTCCTGCCCTTCACGGTCGGGATCATGGGCGGCTCGGGCGTCGCCCAGGTGCTGATCAAGCGGATCGGCCTGCGGGCGACCGTCGTCGCCGGCCTCGTGTCGACGGCGGCCGGCCTCGCGCTCATGCTGCGCCTCACGGTCGGCGGCAGCTACGTGACCGAGATGCTCCCGTCGATGGCGCTCATCGCGGCCGGAATGGGGCTCGTCTTCGTGCCCGTCACGCTGCTCGCCACCTCCGGCCTCGACGCCGACGACCAGGGTCTCGCATCCGGGCTCTTCAACACGTCGCAGCAGTTCGGCGGCGCCCTCGGCCTCGCGGTGCTCTCGTCGCTCGCGGCCTCCCGCACCGACGGCCTCCTGAGCGACCTCGGCTCCGGCGCAACCCGAGCCCAGCAGCTCGACGCGCTCGTCTCCGGGTACCACGTGGCCTTCGGCGTCGGCGCGGCCCTGATGGTCGTCGCCGCCCTCGTGGCCGCCGCGCTGATCCGTCGCGAGGACAGCGCCGAGGTCGACGTCGACGAGCCCGTGCTCGTGATGGCCTAGTCGCAGCACCCCAGGCCGTCGCTCAGCGCCCCGGAGCGACGGCCGACCTCCTGACCGACCGGACGACCTCCCGCATGCCCGACCTCCCGCCGCCACCTGACGCCGACCGTGAGTCGCGGCTCTACGATGAAGGGATGCTTCCCGACGATCCCGCCACGGCCGGTCCCCGCCCGATGCGCGCGGATGGTCGGCGCAACCGCGAACGTGTGCTCGCGGCCGCGCGGGAGGCGTTCGCCGAGGGTGGACCGGACGTCGGCGTCGCCGAGATCGCGCGCCGCGCCGGGGTCGGCTCGGCCACGCTCTTCCGCCACTTCGCGACGAAGGACGACCTCTTCGCCGCGGCCATCGAGCAGATGCTCGACGAGATGGAGGAGACGCTCGTCACCGGCCTCGCGATCGAGGATCCCTGGGATGGGCTCGTCTTCGTGATGACCTCCGCCGCCGAGCTCCAGGCCCGCGACCGGCTCTTCCTCTCCGCGGCGGGCCCGGAGCTCTTCGGGCAGGAGCGCTTCGAGACCCGCAGCGCGAAGATGTTCGAGCAGATGGGCGCCCTCCTCGAGCGCGCCCAGACGGCCGGCGTCGTGCGCGACGACCTCTCCGCCGTCGACCTGCCCTTCGTCCTCGCGGCGATCGGGGGCTCGACCTACAAGTGCGGCGTCGCCACCGCGCCCGGCAACGACCCCGCGACCGACGGGCTCTGGCGCCGCTATCTCGGCCTCGTGCTCGACGGCCTGCGCCCCGAAGCGGCCACACCGCTCACGCCGCCGGCCCCATCGATGCAGCAGCTCACCGAGAGCAAACGCCGCGGCGCGTAGCGGCGGCTTCGCGTTGCGCTCGGGCGCGGCGCGGAGGACCGGCTCCGGGCTGCGCTCAGTCCAGCGCCGTACGAGGCGGTCGCCTACTTGCCTTTCGCCTTCGGGAGCGCTCGATTCTTGACGGCTGGGTAGACCGTGTAGGTCTTCGTCACGACGGTGGGAGCGCCGCCGCCGTCGGGCTTGAAGGTGAGCGTGACCGGCAGGACGAGCTTGCCCTTCTTCTTCAGCGTCGCCTTGGCTTCCTTCGAGAGCTTGATGCCAAGCCTCACGTTGCCTGCGGCGGGTGCGCGCACGGTCGTGGCTGAGAACAGCGGTTTGGTCTTCTTCTTCGACTTCGCCTTCTTCGGAGCACGAGCGGCGGTCGCCGTCGCCGTCGCCAGCCGCGCGCCGGACGCCCCCTTCGTCCCGGTCGTCGCCGTCACGGTCCCCGCGCCCGGCGCGAAGGTCGTGATCCCGGAGGCGTTCGCCGCCCCGACCAGCGCCGACGCCGGGCTGACCGTGATCGTCGCGGTGCAGGTGAGTGATCGCGACGCATCCTTGGCCGCCGACGCGCCCTTCGGCGTCGCGAGCGGGCCGCACCACGGGGCGAATCCGACGTCGCTCAGGTACGACCATTCGACGCTCGCTGAACAGCCGCGGCCGGACTTCCCCGATGCACCGCAGACACCGGAGGCTGCGCTCGATGCCGCAAGGTTCCCGGCACCGCTGGCGCCGATCACGACCCGCCAGTCGGCGTCATCGGCGTTCTTCCACTGCGCCGTCACCTTGAGTTTGCAGAGCGATCCGACCGGGCACGCCGGGATCTGGGTGCAGAGGTTCACGCCGCCGCACGGCTGCGGCGGCTGACCGGTCGGCTCGAACACGCAGCGCTGCGAGCCCGTTCCGACCTCCAGCGGCTCGATCTTGCAGCCGACCGTCTTCGTCGACCCGGCGTTGATCGTGAAGGACTGCTGCGGCGGGTAGGGGTCGGCGAAGCCCTGCGGACTCGTCGCGTAGATCTGGACGTAGTGGCTGCCGGGCTTCAGCACCGGCAGTTTCCAGGGCGACGCGCAGGGCATCGGCTTCGCTCCGTCGAGGCTGCAGGTGAAGGTCGACCCCGCGACCGTCGCGCCGAAGGTGAAGGTGTGGAGCGACGAGAACACCGTCCCGATCGGCCCGCTCTCGAAGTACGTTCGCGGGACCGGCACGATCATGGCGGTGGCCGGCCCGGAGATGCCGAGGTTGCCTGCTTGGTCGACGGCCGCGGCGTAGGCGGTGTGGGTGCCGATCGCGGAGACGACCACGGGATCGCTGCAGGGCAACGGGAAGTCGGAGAACGCGACCGGCTTCGACGGCGGATCGATCACGCAGCGCACATCCCGCAGACCGGAGGCCGGGACATAGTCGTTGGCATACGCGTACATCGTGGCCTGGCCCGCGTAGGTCCGCTCGGCCGTGTTCGCGATGAACCCTCCGAAGCTGACGTAGACGTCGGGCGACGCGGTGTCGACGAAGAACGTGCGCGTCGCGGGTGACCGGTCCGTCTCACCTTCCGGCGAAACCGCGCGGACCGTGAACGTGTGACTTCCGTCGACGATCTTGCCGGGCGCGAAGGAGCCGTCGTTGCAGGCCTTCGGAGGGGCTGCGTCGATCCAGCACTGGAAGGTCGCGCCGGCCGCGGGCGTCGCGACGAACGTGAAGGTCGGGGTGTTGACGTTCGACGCACCCTCCGGCCCGCTCGTGATCTCGGTGTCGATCAGGTCGTCGTCGACGATCGTGACGGCCACCGAGCTCGGGGCGTCGAGCGCGACGGAGATCGACAGGC
>JAURVW010001144.1 GCA_030655275.1 Solirubrobacteraceae bacterium | reverse complement strand
CCGTTTCTCGCGGGCCTCAAGACCCTCCCGTGGACGGCCGCCCCGATGGTCGTCGCCCCGATCGCCGGCGCCGTGCTCTACCCGCGCTACGGCGGGCGGCCGCTGCTCACGATCGGCCTGGCGCTCCAGTCGGTCGCAATGCTCTACCTGTACTTCGTGACCGACGTCGGCACCGCGTACCTCACGTTCATCCCCGGCTTCGTGATGGCCGGCGTGGGCATGGGCCTGGTGTTCTCGCCGTCGGCGTCGATGATCCTCGACGCGGTGAAGGACCGCGAGGCCGGTCAGGCCTCCGGAGCGGCCTCGACGCTGCGCGAGGTCGGCGGCGTGTTCGGCGTGGCCGTGATGGCGACGGTGTTCCAGTCGAACGGCTCCTACGTCTCGCCACAGGCCTACTCGGACGGCGTCACCTCGGCGCTGCCGGTCGCGGTCGGTGTGCTGGCGGTCGGCGCGATCGCCGGAGCGCTGCTCCCCGGCAAGCGAGCGCTCGATGCGATCGCCGCGAAGAAGGCGGCAGCCGCTGAGGCGGAAGACCGCGCCGACCGCGCGACCGCCCCGGTCGTCGCGGTGGACGCGGACAAGGCGCTCGCCCGGGTCTGAGGCGCGACGCGCCGGCTGCGTCGTCGACGGGCCCGGCCTCTGGGTCGGGCCCGGGTCTGCGGTAGCCTCGGCGCGTGATCGGACGCCGGCTCCCCCTGGCCGTGGTGGCCCTCGTGCTCGGCCTGTTGGCCCTGCCCGCGATGGCGGCGGCCGACGGCACCATCTCAGGTTCGCTGCGTGGTGCCACGGGCGCGCCGCTCGAGAACGCGCTCCTCGGCACCACCGAGTACGGGAGGTCGTACGGCCTCATTCCCATCGAGCTCGACGCGTCGGGCCGGTTCACGACGAAGCTGCCCGAGGGCAAGTACCTCCTGGTCGCCTACGACCTCGACAGCGTCCACGCCTCCAAGACCTGGCCGAACGCGGCGTCGGTCAGCGGTGGCTCGCCCATCACCGTGACCGACGGCGCCGCCGTCACCGGTCTCGACCTGCAGCTCGAGCTGGCCGGAACGCTCGCCGGCACGATCCGCGACGCGGGCGGCAAGGTGGTTCCCGGAGCGTGGGTGGCGCTGACCTTCGAGGGGGAGGTGTTCGACGAGCGGGCCGCCGGCAAGGACGGCCGGTACGAGTACTCGGGCCTGGCCGCCGGAACGTGGACGGTCGACGTGACCGGTCCCACCGGCTCCAAGCTGCCGCCCGCACACGGCGAGGTCACCATCGTTTCCGGCAAGGCGACCCCCGCCGACTTCGTGCTCGGAACGCCGACCGTCAAGACGCCCGTCGACCCGCCGGGCACCGCGCCGAAGACGCCTCCGAGCGACGGCCCGATCACACCGCCCACCACCGAGGTGGGTGGGCTCACGCAGGCGGCGCCGACGATCGTGGCGCCGGTGCGAGGCCGCGTCGCCGTGACGAAGGGAACGATCATCCGCGCGGTGCAGTGCCCGGCGGGGAGCCGCTGCGCCGCGACCGTCTCGGTCGTCACCGCCAAGAAGGTCCGCGACCGGAAGACCGGCCGCAAGGGGTTCGTCGTGGTCGCCAAGGGCAGGCTCGACACCACGGTGGCTCGGTCGAGCGTCGCCCTGAGGCTCACGGCCGCCGGCAAGAAGCTGTTGCGCAGGGGCGGGAGGCGGGGCCTGAAGGTGACCCTGCGGACCGCGCCGGCACTCCCGAACGCCCGCGCGCAACGCTTCCCGATGACGCTCGTCGCCCGCGGCTGAAACCGGACGGCCGCGGCGCCGGGCACGGTCGGCTGGACGCGGCCAGAACCCGCCTCGGAGGGTCCGCCCCCTCCATCACACAGCGCGAGGCGTTCCTGCCCCGTACGCTGAACGGTCGCATGGCCCTTCGTTCAGACCTCCGTACCGTGGCGATCGTCGCCCACGTCGACCACGGCAAGACCACCCTCGTCGACGCGATGCTTCGCCAGTCCGGTGCCCTCGGCCGTAGCTCCGACGGTGTCACCCGCGTGATGGACTCCGGTGACATCGAGAAGGAACGTGGCATCACGATCCTCGCGAAGCACACGGTCTTCACCTACAAGGGCACGAAGATCACGCTCGTCGACACCCCCGGCCACGCCGACTTCGGCGGTGAGGTCGAGCGCGGCCTCGCACTCGTCGACGGCGTCCTGCTGCTGGTCGACGCTGCCGAGGGTCCGCTTCCGCAGACCCGCTTCGTGCTCCGCAAGGCACTCGAGGCCGGCCTCCCGGTCGTCCTCGTCGTGAACAAGGTCGACCGCCCGGACGGCCGCCCCGAGGAGGTCGTGCACGAGGCCGAGGAACTCTTCCTCGAGCTCGGCGCCGACGGCGACCAGCTCGACTTCCCGACCGTCTTCGCCATCGCCCGTGAGGGCAAGGCCGGCCTCAAGTGGGACGACCTCGCCGACGACCTCTCCCCGGTGATGGACGCGCTCGTCGCGACCGTCCCGGCCCCGGAGTACGAGCCGGGCCACCCGCTCCAGGCGCAGGTCGGCAACCTCGACGCCTCGCCGTACCTCGGCCGCCTCGCGATCACCCGCGTGCACCAGGGCGAGCTCAAGAAGGGCCAGACCGTGGCCTGGTGCCGCCGCGACGGCAGCATCCAGAACGCGAAGATCTCCGATCTGTTCGTGACCGAAGGCCTCGAGCGCGTGCCCGCCGACGTCGTCGGACCGGGCGAGATCGCCGCCGTCGCCGGCTTCCCGGACATCACCCTCGGCGAGACGCTCGCCGACATCAACGACCCGCGCCCGCTGCCGCTCATCGAGGTCGACGAGCCGTCGCTCGCCATGACCGTCGGCGTGAACACGAGCCCGCTCGCCGGCCGCGACGGCAACAAGCTCACCGCCCGCATGCTCGAGAACCGGCTCTACGAGGAGCTGCTCGGCAACGTGTCGCTCGCCGTCAACCCGACCGAGCGCCCCGACACGTGGGAGGTCGCCGGTCGTGGTGAGCTCCAGCTCGCCGTGCTCGTCGAGACGCTCCGCCGCGAGGGCTTCGAGATGACCGTCGGCAAGCCGCACGTGCTCGTGCGCGAGGTCGACGGCAAGAAGATGGAGCCGCGCGAGGCGGTCACCATCGACGTGCCGGAAGAGCACATGGGCAACGTGACCACGCTCCTCGCCGAGCGCCGCGGCGAGCTCGCCGGCATGAGCGGCCACGGCACCGGTTGGCTCCGCCTCGAGTACAAGATCCCGTCGCGCGGCCTGATCGGCATCCGCGACAAGTTCATGACGCAGACGCGCGGCACCGGCATGCTGCACCACATCTTCGACGGCTGGCAGCCGTGGGCCGGCGTGATCAAGACGCGTCACAACGGCTCGCTCATCTCGGACCGGTCCGGCTCGATCACCCCGTTCTCGGTGCTCGCGCTCCAGGACCGCGGCACGATGTTCATGGCTCCGGGCGAGGAGGTGTACGAGGGTTGCATCATCGGTGCGAACTCGCGCATCGAGGATCTCGACGTCAACATCGTCCGCGAGAAGAAGCAGACCAACATCCGCTCCGCCGGCGCCGACGAGCTCGTCCGGCTCACCCCGCCGGCGCGCAAGACGCTCGACGAAGCCCTCGAGTTCATCGGCGACGACGAGATGGTCGAGGTCACGCCGAACTTCGTCCGCCTGCGCAAGCGCACGCTGCTCATGACGGACCGCACCAAGGAATCCCGCAAGAAGTCGCGCGGCGAGGGCTAGGCCTCTCGGCCCCGGCTCTGGCCGGGGCCTCCAACTGGAGTGACCTCGGCACTCCCGTCCACCGGGCCGGAGCTTGGCTCCGGTTTCCCGGTGGATCGTCGAGATGAGAGGCATGAACGCTCTGCCGACGTGGCTCCGGTTCCTCTTCGTCTCCCTGCTCCTCCTTGCCGCGTCGCCCGCGCCGGCCTCCGCTGCCGACGTGGCGGCGGGTCC
>JAURVW010001136.1 GCA_030655275.1 Solirubrobacteraceae bacterium | reverse complement strand
GAAACGTGCAGTAATCGATGTCCTGGATTCGGGTGATACAACCGTCCGGCAACTCGATGGCCGTGTGCAGGCACCAGTAGGGGTCATAGGTGACTTTGGTGATGCCATGGCTTTTCGTCTGCTGGAAGTAGTCGATGTTGTAGAAACACTTCGGGCCAAGATAGTGGGGGAAGCCACGGTGCACGGCCCACAGGTAGTTCTTCGCATCGGTCGGGTCCGCCGGTTCGGTTTCTTTAACCTCGGGCAAGAACCACTTCATGATGTGATAGCCGACTTCAGGTGATTCGAGCTTTTCCTTGAGATTGAATTTCGGGCATATGTCCTTGACCCTGTCGTACGCGCTCAAGGCCTTGGCATCCAGTTCGGCGATTTCCACGTAGCCAGGCAGTGCATGGACTGTCGCCTTGCCCGGGTCCATCGTTTGGCCGGTGTCAGGGTCGATGTAGAGCTGCTGCGACATGCCGACGAGCTCTGATTTGCTTGCCCATTCACCGTCGTCCTTGCTCCATTCAACAACGTTCTTGTGGCAAATTTCTGCTGCATTCAGCTGAGTTTTTTCCAACACCAGTGCATTACTGCGCTCGCGGAACGGCAGCCCCAGTCGAAAAGGTTTTTCCGGTTGCCAGTCTTTGTCGACATGGATGTATTCGGCCTTCGACTCGGTCAGATACCAGCATTGCTGGGCCGGGTCATGGGCGTCTTTCCAGTAACGGTTTTCGTGCTCATCGGTGAAGGGCGGTGCCTCATCGGTTTTACGCCGGGCGTAGTAGATGACGCAGGCATGGAGCAGGCTGCCGTACTCGTTCCATTTCAGGTTGATGGTGTGCTCGCAACGCGGGTCGTCGGGCAATTCCGGCTCGTACTGCTAGCTTATCGACTCCAGCACCATCGGTTGCAGAATGGCATAGAGATAGTGCTCGCCTTTGGCGCGCAGCAGCCGTACCTGAGAGCGGCTCTCCGTCACGGCGTAGGGCACTTTGCGATTATCAGAGTCGAACACTTCAGTTCGCAGCACCGACCCGCTCAGTGCACGGGCCATTTCACGGGCGGTTTGCTCATCGGGTTCGAACGGTTCTTCCACGTTGTCCCCAGCGTGAAAACGT
>JAURVW010000627.1 GCA_030655275.1 Solirubrobacteraceae bacterium | reverse complement strand
GCCGCGCCGACCGCCACGTAGGCCAGCCAGCGCCGTCGCCGTGCACCGGTCGTCCGCCGAAAGCCGGGGAGGAGCAACCCGATCGCCGCATGCAGCGCGACGGCCGCGACCGCCGCTCCGGCCCCGGCCCCCGCGCCGCGGATCCACGCGGGCGGCGCTTCGGCGAGGAACACCGACGACAGCCCGAGGATCACGAGCAGCCCGGGCAGGATGAATCCCAGCCCGCCGATCAGGGCGCCGCGCACGCCTCCGAGCCGCCAGGCGCAGAAGATCGCCATCTGCGTCGACCCCGGACCGGGGAGGAGGTTCGTTGCGGCGATCGCATCCTCGAAGCTCTGGTCCGAGAACCAGCCGCGTCGCTTGACGCACAGGTCTCGCAGCAGGGCGATGTGCGCGGGCGGGCCCCCGAAGCCGATGCAGCCGATGCGCGTCCATTCCCGCGCGATCTCGGAGAGGGATGCCGTCGCGGGCAGCCTCGTCGACGCAGCCGGCTCGTGCACCGGCCGAGCCTAGGGCGCCCTGCGTGTCGACGCCACCGAGTTCACCCGATCGGCACCGGTTCAGGCCGACCGGTCGGCCGGCGGGCTCAGCCGCGGCGGTACGGGTCGACCAGGACGTTGTCGACGAAGACGTCGTCCTCGGCCTCGAACACGATCCGGGCGACGACGCCCTTCTTCAGCTTGGCCGTCGGGATCTTGAGCGCCAGCGGATGGATCGCCGATGGGGCCCACTTTGCGCCGCCGTTGGTCTCGCCGACGAGCTTGTCGTCGATGTCCTTCTCGTTGGTGACCTTGTAGTCGATCTCCATCTCGATCTCGCCACCCTGGGTGACGTACCGGAAGGTCGGGTGGTCGGCGGTGACGCAGAACCAGGGCGACACGACGCGGCCGCGGTCCTTGATGAAGAGCGACTTGGCACCGGCGAAGATCCCGAGGCTCTCGTTCTTCGTGGTGACGGAGGCGTTCGTGAGGCTCCAGCCGGGGGCGCCGGCCTCGAAGCTGCCGCCGGGCGCGAACGAGTAGTCCGCGAAGTCGCCGAAGAACGCGAAGGCCTTGAACGAGATCGGCTCCGTGCACTTGGCGTTCATCTCACCGACGGCGGGCGCGGAGACGACGGCGGCGGCCTTCGCC
>JAURVW010001127.1 GCA_030655275.1 Solirubrobacteraceae bacterium | reverse complement strand
CGACGAGGGCGACGGTGCGCGTGTCGCTGCGACGATCCATGTCGATGAGCAGGACGAACGCGCCGAGCATCAGCAGCTCGCACGTCGAGCCGGCGCAGACGAGCGGCAGCGGAACGCCCCTGACGGGCTCGACGACCGGCGCGGGCACCGGGCGTTCGCGGCGGACCGGTGCCGGGCGCTCCTCGGCCACGACGAGGGCGACGGTGGGCGTGGCGCTGCGACGATCGATGTCGATGAGCAGGCCGATCGCGCCGAGGATCAGCAGCTGGCTCGTGGAGCCGGCGGAGACGAGCGGGAGCGGAACGCCCGTGAGGGGCGCGATCCCGAGCACGACCCAGATGTTCAGCGCGGCCTGCCAGAGCATGATGCTGCTGAGGCCCGCGGCCACGAGGCGCTCGTAGGGGTCCTGGGTGGACCGGGCGATGCGCAGCCCGAGCAGCACGATCGCGACGTAGAGCACCATGATCACCGTCGCACCGAGCAGGCCGACCTCCTCCATGATCACCGGGAGGATGAAGTCGGTCTGGGGCTCCGGCATGATGTGCTTCTGCAGGCTCTCGCCGATGCCGCTGCCGAACACACCGCCCTGGCCGATCGCCATGAGGCCGTTCGTGATCTGGAAGCCGGCGTCGAACCGGTCCTCGAACGGGTGCAGGAAGACCGTCATGCGCGAGACGCGTTCGGGGGCGATGAGGGTGAGCATCGCGGCGCCGGCGACGGCGGCGCCGGAGAGCAGGCCGAGCATGCGTCCGGGTACGCCGGCGATGAAGAACATCGACATCACGATCCCGCCGGTCACGAGCGCGGAGCCGAGATCCTGGGCCGCGACGACGCCGAGCCCGGCCACCGCGACGCCGAGGATCGGCCGCAGCGCGTGCAGCGACTCGGTCCGCCAGGGCTGCCGCGCGAGTGAGGCGGCCAGGTAGAGCACGAGGGCCGGCTTGAGGATCTCCGACGGCTGGATCGTGATCGGACCGAGGCTGATCCACTGGCGTGCGCCGTTGATCTCGGGCGTGAGCGGGGTCGGGACCATCACGAAGAGCACGCCGACGAACCCGATCCCGAGCAGGATCGTCGAGAAGCGGTGGGCCATCGCGAGCCCGCCGTTGCCCTTGCGGCCTCCTCGACCGAGATAGACCATCAGGAGCAGGCCGGCCGTCCCGAGCACGGAGGCCTTCGCGAAGTACGCGAACGCGCTGCCGGACGAGGCGCCGTCAGCGGCGCTCAGCACCGCGAGGCAGCCGATCACGACGATCGCGACGGTCGCGACGGTCAGGAGGTGCCTGGGCCTGATCGTCCCGGGTCGGATCGCCGTCGTCTGCTCCATCGCGAGCAGCTTCGCCACCCGGAGGGCGAGTCCTCCGTGGTGATGGCGCCTGGGCGCGTCGGCTCAGCGGATGGGCGACATCGCCCACTCCAGGTGCATCGCCGGGCCCGTCAGGGATCCCGGCGGGCGGCTCAGTGGATCGCGACCGACTGGTCGTACAACACGTAGCCGATGGTCGCGCTCCCGGGGTTCTCAGTGGATCGCGACCGACTGGTCGTACAACACATAGCCGATGGTCGCAAACACCGAGGCGACGATCCAGAAGCGCAGGATGATCTTCGTCTCCGACCACGCCTTCATCTCGAAGTGGTGGTGGATCGGGGCCATCAGGAACACCCGTCGCCCGAAGGTCTGGAACGAGAAGACCTGGATGATCACCGAGAGCGCCTCGATCACGAACACGCCGCCGAGTACGACGAGCAGCAGCTCCGTCTGCGTCATCACGGCCAGACCGGCAAGGGCGCCGCCGATCCCGAGCGACCCGGTGTCGCCCATGAACACGGTGGCCGGGAACGCGTTGAACCACAGGAACCCGACGCACGATCCCGCCAGGACCGCGGCGAGCAGCGCGAGGTCCTGCTGGCCACCGACGCCGGCGCAGATCGCCGTGAACGCAAGCGCCACGATGGCCGTGGATCCGGCCGCGAGGCCGTCGAGGCCATCGGTGAGGTTCACGGCGTTCGTCGTCCCGGCAACGACCAGGTAGATGAGCACGAGATACGGAAGGTTGTGGAAGGCGCTGAGGTCGAGCTGCACGTCGACCACGCGCAGGCGCAGCACGGCCGGCAGCTCGGCGAGTTCGGTGGCCACGAGCCAGAGACCGATCGAGACGGCGAGCAGGCTCACCATCTTCGTGCGACCCCGCAGGCCGAGCGACCGGCGCTTGATCAGCTTCACGTAGTCGTCGGAGAAGCCGATCAGGCCACAGCCGATCGCGACGGCCCAGGCGCCGAGGGCGCGCCAGTCGCCGGTCGACAGCACGAGGAACGGCACCGACAGCGCGATGAGGATCACCACACCGCCCATCGTGGGCGTGCCGGCCTTCACGTGGTGGCCGGCCGGGCCCTCGGCCCGGATGTGCTGCCCGAACGAGCGCTCCCGCAGGAACTCGATGAAGCGCGGTGACAGGAATACGCAGAACAGCAGCGCCGCGGCGCCGCCGATCACGAGCTCGACCATGTCCATCAGAAGGTCCCGTCTTGGAGTGCGGCGACGACCACTTCGAGGCCCACGCCCCGTGAGCCCTTCACGAGGACGGTGTCGCCCGAGCCGATCTCGCCGGGCAGTGCGGCGGCGGCATCGGCGGCGGTGGTGAAGCGGAGGGTCGGTCCGTCGAAGCGGTCGGCGGCATGGGCGGCGCGGGCGCCGACCGTGGCGAGCAGCCCGACGCCGGCGTCGCCGGCGAGCTCGCCGAGTTCGGCGTGCAGCGCGGTCTCGTCGGGGCCGAGTTCGAGCATGTCGCCGAGCACGGCGACGCGGCGCGGTGCATCGCGGCGCGAGAGATCGGCGAGGGCGGCGCGCATCGACATCGGGTTCGCGTTGTAGCAGTCATCGATGATCGTGCTCCCTGCGACCCCGGCCACCTCGGCGCCACGTCCGGCGCCCGGTAGGGCGTCCAGCGGGCCGACGGGTTCGAGGCCCGCCGCACGGACGGCGGCCAGCGCCGCTGCGGCGTCCAGCTGCACGTGCGCGGGGAGCGAACCGAGTCCGAGCGACTCCGGAAGGTCCTCGACCGTGCTCTCGCCGCCCGGGCCGAACGTGAGGAACCGCACACCATCGTGGCGGTGCGGCGCCAGCAGCGGCTCGTCGGCGGGCGCGATCGCGGTACCACCCTGCGGGAGGTGGTCGAGGAGCGAGCCCTTCTCGGCCGCGATGGCCTCGATCGATCCGAGCTGCTCGAGGTGGGCCGGGCCGACGTTCACGACGATCCCGATCTCTGGTTCGGCGATGAGGGCGAGTTCGGCGATCTGCCCGGCGCCGCGCATGGCCATCTCCAGCACGAGCAGGCGCGTGCCGGCCGGGGCCGACAGTACGGTGAGCGGCAGGCCGATCTCGGTGTTGAAGTTCGCGGCGGTGGCATGGGTCGGGGCGACGGTGCGGCCCATCGCGGCGACGAGCTCCTTCGTCGTCGTCTTGCCGGTCGAGCCGGTGACCCCGATCACGGCCGCGCCCTGTGCTCCGAGTTCGCGACGCCAGGCCGTGGCGAGGCGCTGCAGCGCGAGGAGCGGATCGTCGGCGGCGAGGACGGCCCCCGGGATGGATCCGGCGGCGGCGACGGCGTGCTCGGTGCGCACAAGGACGCCCCAGGCGCCGCGCGCGAGCGCCTGCCCGGCGTAGGTGCCGCCATCGACGTTGGCGCCGGGCAGCCCGAGGAAGAGGGCGCCGGGGCCGGCGTCGGCGGAGCCGATCACGGCATGGGTCGGGCCCGGCTTCGTGGGGTCTTCGGCACGCGGCGGCGCCTGCACGAGACGCGCACCGGCAGCCTCGGCGATTCGTTCGGGGGTCCAGGCGTTCATGCGCTCGCGCCTTCCTTGGAGGTCAGCAGCTCGCGAGCGACCCGGGCGTCGTCGAACGGGAAGGTCTCCCCCGCGATGGTCTGTCCCTGCTCGTGGCCCTTGCCGGCGATCACGACCACGTCGCCCGCCTCGGCGGCTTCCAGCGCGTGGGCGATCGCCTCGCGGCGGTCGACGATCCGGGTGACCGGCCCGTCGATCCCGGTGAGGATGTCGTCGAGGATCGCCTCGGGGTCCTCCCCGCGCGGATTGTCGCTCGTGGCGACCACGACGTCGGCGCCCTCGGCGACGGCGCGGCCCATCTCCGGGCGCTTGCCGCGGTCGCGGTCGCCACCGCAGCCGAACACGCACAGCACGCGGCCGGTCGTGAGCCCGCGCGCCGCCGCGAGTACGCGCACGAGCGCATCCGGCGTGTGGGCGTAGTCGACGTAGACCGCGAACGACTGGCCCTCGTCGACCGACTCCATGCGGCCCGGGGCGACGGGCGCATCCGGCAGCCAGCGCAGCGCATCCTCGAGGCGGATGCCCATCTGCACCGCGAGCCCGATGGCGGTGAGCGCGTTGCGCACGTTGAACGGGCCGGGGAGCGGGACGCGCGTCTCGATCTCCTCGACGGCGAAGCGCGTGCCGGAGGCGTCGGCCCGCAGATCGGTCGCCTGCAGGCCGCCGTCGCGCTGGACCGTGTCGATCGAGACGGTGAGCGCCTGCGGGAACTCGAGGGCGAGCCGGGCGCCGTACTCGTCGTCGAGGTCGACGACCGCACGGTGCGGCGCCTCGGCGATCAGGAGGCGCTTGGCCTCGAAGTAGTCCTCCATCGACGGATGGAAGTCGAGGTGGTCGCGCGAGAGGTTCGTGAAGGCGACGGCGGCCCAGTCGATCGCGTCCGCGCGGTGCAGGCTCATCGCGTGGCTGCTGACCTCCATCGCGCAGGCGACGTCGCCGGCCTCGAGCATCGCGCTGAACTGCGCCTGGAGGTCGGGGGCCTCGGGCGTGGTACGACCGCCCTCCTGGCGCACGCCCCCGACGATCTGCTCGACGGTGCCGATCAGGCCGGTCGAGAGGCCGGCCGACTGCA
>JAURVW010001112.1 GCA_030655275.1 Solirubrobacteraceae bacterium | reverse complement strand
GATTCGAGGATCTTCGCGACGTACGCGCCTCGCTCGAGCTCCGGCGAGACGCCCAGCACGGGCTCACCGGGAGGAAGAGGACGCGACAGCGCATCGACGAACCGCTCGGCGCGCGTGGCGTCGGGGCCCAGCGGTTCGGTGGATGGCCCCGGATCGGCGGCCTCGGGTTCCGTGCCGACTGGACTCGGGTCGGCGGGAGGCGCGGTCGTCTCCTGTGCGACGCCCATCGCGGGCATCGCTCCGGCCAGGGACGCTGCGATGGCCACGGTGCCGAAACACGTGCGCCAAGACGGACTGTGGACCGGCGACCAGTGCATCGGGCCGGACCGTATCGCGGACCGGATTGGCTTGGCGTGCCAGGCTCTCCGCCATGGCGCTAGCCTGCTGGGCCCGGTGCCCGCGCGCCGGCGCTCCGACGT
The DNA here is from genome assembly GCA_030655275.1 of Solirubrobacteraceae bacterium. Lineage (GTDB taxonomy): Bacteria > Actinomycetota > Thermoleophilia > Solirubrobacterales > Solirubrobacteraceae > JAGIBJ01. Next base: position 3,011 of record JAURVW010001112.1, on the reverse strand, counting down.
GTGTTTCTCGACCGAAGCCGACTTCGCCGCTGCGGCCCTCCTCACGCCGATCGCGGTCCTGAGTCTCAGAGCGGCGCCGACCCGCCGCCACCTGCCCATCGCGGCGCTCCCGGCGGTCTTCGCGGCGCATCAGTTCATCGAGGGCTTCGTCTGGCTGCGGTTCGATGGCCACGTGTCGCCGGGCGTCTCGGACGCCGCGATCCACGTCTACCTCGTGATCGCGCAGGTCCTCCTGCCGCTGCTTGTGCCGATCGGGATGGCCCTGATCGAGCGCGACCGTCGTCGACGCTGGGTGATGCTCGCCTGCGCGGCCGTCGGCGCCCTCACGGCGGCCCGGTTCGCCTGGATCATCTTCGCCCACGACGTCGGCGCCACCGAGCAGGACCACGTGATCGTCTACCGCACCGACATCCACATCGGCGTGTGGGCCACGCTCGGCTACGTCCTCGCGACCTGCGCCTCGGTGCTCGCCACGTCGAACCGGCTCCTGCTGAACTTCGGGATCGCGAACGTGGTCGGCCTCGCGATCGCCGCCGCCGTGCGGTACGAGGCCGTCACGTCCGTCTGGTGCGTCTACGCAGCGCTCGTGAGCTGGATGGTGTTGCTCGCGATGCGCGCCGATCGCCGGCGCGCCCCGCCGACGGCTACGCGTTCTGGGTCGAGACCGAACCCGGCGCCAGGCTGAACCGGAAGCGGCTGCCCTGGTCGGAGTCGGCGAGCCAGATGCGGCCGCCATGGGCCTCGACCACGGCGCGCGCGATCGCGAGCCCCAGGCCGGTGCCGGGACGGGTGCGAGCCGCCTCGCTGCCACCGCGGTAGAACGGCTCGAAGATGCGCTCGCGGTCGGCCGGATCGATGCCGGAGCCGGTGTCGGCGACCTCGACCTCGAAGCAGCCGTTGCCGGTCGGCTCGATGGAGACCGTCACGAGGCCGTCCTCCGGCGTGTGGCGGACGGCGTTCTGGAGCAGGTTGAGGATCACGCGACGCAGGCGGGCGGGATCGCCGACGAAGTCGGTGGACTCCATCGCCTCGGCATTGATGCGGATGCCGCGCTGGTGCGCCTCGACCTCCATCGTGCCGATGACCGACTCGACGACCTCGCCGAGCTCGAACTGCTGCATCGACCAGGTGAGCGCGCCGGCCTCGATGCGGGCGAGCTCGAAGAGGTCGTCGATCAGTGCGCCGAGCACCTCGACGTTGGTCCGCATCGACGCGGCGTACCGCTTCACGGTGTCCTGGTCGACGAGGTCGTCCTCGATCGCTTCGGCCAGGAGCCGCAGCGACGTGATCGGCGTACGGAGATCGTGCGAGATGGAGGCGATCGTCTCGCGGCGCATGCGCTCGGCCTCGTCGCGGCGACGCTCCTCCTCGGTGAGCATCGCGACCGTCTCGCGGGCCTGGGCGGCCAGCGAGCCGAGCTCGTCGCGTGAGTCGATCGGGAAGGCGACGTTGCGGTCACCGGTGGCGACCTTCGCGAGGCCCGAGCGCAGGACGTCGACGCTCTGGCGCACGTCGTGGCTGAGCAGGTAGGAGATGCGGGCGCCGACGGCGAGGGCCATCACGAGCACGGCCGAGAGGACGACGGTGTCCTGGTGGCTCGCGAACATCTGCCGCACCGCGGCCCAGCCGGCGAAGGCGATGGGACCGAGCGTGAGCAGCGTGGCGAGCATGAAGCGCTGGGAGAGCGAGCGCATGCGGCTCGGGTCGTTCTGCACCATGTGTGCGACGACGAGCGCGATCGCGCTGGCGGGCGCCGTGCAGATGGCGATCCAATAGGTGAACTTCCAGACCTGCCCGAGCTGGGTCCAGACGATCAGCATCGTGGCGGCGAGCGCGACGACGAACGTGATCCCGGAGATCAGGAGCGACCGCTTGGTCGACGTGGCGGTGAGGATGGCCGGCGCCCTGACGGACGCCCTGGGCAACGTGGTCATGACGTCGCCTCGGTCGGGGAGACCGCCGCGGGCTTGGTCGCCGGCGTGTCGAACCGGTAGCCGACGCCCCAGACCGTCTGCACGAACTCGGGCTCGCCCGGGTCGCGCTCGAGCTTCTGGCGGAGGCGGCGCACGTGGACGGTGACCGTCGACGTGTCGGTGTAGAAGTCGTGGCCCCAGACGGCGGTCATGAGCTGATCGCGGCTGAAGACGGTGCCCGGGCTCGAGGCCAGGTGCAGGAGGAGGTCGAACTCACGCTGCGTGAGCTGCACCTCCTCGGCGCCGCGCGTGACGCGACGGCCGGCCGGGTCGATACGCAGGTCGCCGACCTCGATCGGTGCCTCGGCCACCTGGGCCTGCTGGGCCGGCTTGGAGCGACGCAGCACGGCGTCGACGCGGGCGACGAGCTCGCGCGGCGAGAACGGCTTCACGACGTAATCGTCGGCGCCGAGGGCCAGGCCGGTGATCCGGTCGCTCTCCTCGCCGCGGGCGGTCAGCATGATCACGGCAGGCGCCTCGCCCGGTTCGCGGCGCAGGCGACGCAGCACCTCAACGCCGGAGACGTTGGGCATCATCACGTCGAGCACCAGCAGATCGGCCGGTTTCTCGGCGTGGAGCGCGAGGGCACGGGCACCGTCGGATGCCACGCGGGCCTCATATCCAGCACGAACCAGATAGCGGGCGACGACCTCCGAGATGGTCGGCTCGTCATCGACCACGAGGATCGACGCGCGAGCAGGAGATGCGGGACTGCGGCCGTTCACATTTCCCACCGTAGACCTCCGGGGTTACACGGAGCGAACAACTCGGGGCATCGTGGACGTCCGGCGGCTCGCGACCAGCTGCGTCCGGGCGAACGCCGTTCGGGTGTCAGTTCCCGATGCCGCCCACGGATTCCTCGTCCTCGGTCGTCGGGACCTGCGAGGCGATGTCGTCCTGCACGTCCTCGATGTCCGACCGCGTCCGGTCGAGGTTCTCGGCGACGTCGCCGAGGACCTTCTCGGCATTCGACCGCGCCTTCTCGGCCTCCTTGCGGGCGTTGAGGATGGCCGCGTCGGCGGCGTCCTTCGCGCCGTC
>JAURVW010001110.1 GCA_030655275.1 Solirubrobacteraceae bacterium | reverse complement strand
ACCTGTTCCCAATGGAGCAAGCAGCCTCGAAAGCGATGCGGCGCTCCGCAGGAAGAATTCCTCCTCGACGCCGGACACCTGGAAACCAGAGACGGATTCAGTAGTGACCTCGATGAACTTAACGTCCGTGCAACTCTGTGTCCACTGGCCGGTGTGACCGCTGCGGTCTTCATTGCTGACGCGATAGATGTACGCGCTTCCAGGCACCGGGGTAAAGAGACTGACCGACTCGAAGGTGTCGGTCAGAATCGGCTCGCGCTTCAACTCACGCATAGAAGTCGCCGAACAGCTGCATCTGGTCAGGAAGGTCCACTTCGGACTTCCTGTGGTTGAGCTTCAAAACGGCTTCAATGCCCTCTCTCGGCTTGTCCACCAAGCTCAGCAGGTTCGCCGTCGACAGCAGAATCTTTCGCTTCTTCCGGTGGCTAATGACAAAGAAAGGCGCAAAGATGGGGTGGATCATGTAGTCATAAGCCTTGGTATCCCGCTCATCTAGCGGCTTGCTGCCGGCATACCTGACCAACGCCAAATGCATTACCGAGTGCTTGAGCAGGTCTATGGCATTCGCATCACCGTCGGACTCTTGCTCTTCGCGAAGGTGGAATTGATTCGCCTCCGGCGTGTGTCCAGCAGGCGATTCAGCCAGAACTCCAAAGACTCGGCCGAGGCTCAACAGCAGCTTTGTCAACCGTGCGCCGTCGACGCTGAGGCCCTCCAGCTCGGATAGGTTCTTGCGCCCGACCGCTTGCGCAGCTCGAGTCTGAACTTCGGCGCTGATGGGCGAGAGCGGTTCACCGCCTTCTTCGTCATGAAGGAGAAGTGCCGAGTGCACCAGCTCAAGAAGGTAGCGGATGTTGCCCTCACAGAGCGATAGGTAGACGTCCCAGCCGCTGTAGTACTTCCGGATGCCCCGCTTGCCGTTGCGGATGGCGAATAGCGAAGCATGGAAGTGGTTGTTGAAGCGGTCCTTGCTGGAAGAACTGTCCGTAAGCCACGCATTAATCTCCTGGGAGAGCGTAGTCGTCCCCTCATGGGAACTCGCCCAGTAGTCTAAGAAGTACTGAATGCCAATCGGAAGTGCCTTTGCAGCTTCGAGCTGCGCTGGCGAGCTCGCAGCCTCAATCGCCTTGCGGACGCGAGCTTCTTGGCCCTTGTCAATCAGGCACGCGGCCTCATCGAGGTC
>JAURVW010001108.1 GCA_030655275.1 Solirubrobacteraceae bacterium | reverse complement strand
GACCGGATCAGCGCTTCGTCCCCCGCGCCACGAACACCGCGCCGGCCATCATCGGTTCGACGCGCAGGTTGTCGAGGTAGGTCGCGAGCAGGCTCCAGGGTTTGTCGAGGCCGGCGAGCGAGCTGACGGAGTGGAGTGCGGCGCCCAGCACGAAGAGGTTCATCGGCCAGGCCCAGGGGTTGGCCCATTGCAGGCCGCAGGCGACGATCGCGGCGCCGGGGTGGAGCGCCTGCGAGACGTTGGCGAGCGCATCGGGCGTGCGCAGCACGTCGTGCGTGAAGTGGAAGAGGGCGGCGTCGTGACGGTCTTCGATCGGCGCTTCTTCGGCCGATGCCGGGATCAGCGTGACGTTGCGCCAGCGGTGGTGGCGCACGCGCTCCTTGGCATGCGCCAGCATGTCCGGGCTCTGCTCGATGCCGACGACGCGCCCGCTCGGGCCGACCGCCTCGCGCAGCAGCGGCAGGCTGAGGCCCGTGCCGCAGCCGACGTCGAGCACCGTGTCGCCCGGCTTGAGGTTGAGCCGCGCGACCGCGCCTCGGCGGATCGGTTCGAAGAGGGCGAGCTCGAAGTCGTAGACGGCCGCGCGGCGGCGGTACTGCTCGAGCGCGGCGTGGTTCTTCTGCGAGGCGGGAGCGGTCATGGCGTGGCCGGTGGGTGGGTTGCGGTCCATCCTAACCACGCCAGCGCCTCAGCGGCCGAAATACCCGACCAACGATGCGGTCGGCAGCCGGCCGCGCAGGCCGATCGCGACCAGCGCGGGCCCGTCGCGCGGTTCGCCGGCGCGCCGCAGCGCGCCGTGCCGTCCGGCGAACTGCAGCTCGGACCAGCTCGCGCTGCCATCGGCCTCGATGGTGCGCAGGACGCCTTTCAGGCGCAGCAGACCGCCCGGGGTTTCGCGCAGCCAGCCGCGGAGTGCGGCGGTCTCGAAGACTTGCTGCGGGCGCGCGGACCAGGTGTCGAACAGCGCGCCGTGGTCGGGCGCGTCGGCGTGGGCCTGGTCGTGATCGTGCGCGTCGTGCGGATGCGCATGCGTGTGCGTGCGCGTGTGCTCGTGCTCGTGCTCGTGCTCGTGCTCGTGCTCGTGCTCGTGCTCGTGCGCGTGCGCGTGGCCACAC
>JAURVW010001103.1 GCA_030655275.1 Solirubrobacteraceae bacterium | reverse complement strand
ACGTCTGGCACCGCATCTTCGGCCAGGACGTGACCCTCTGGGGCCCGACCCACCTCATGCTCATCGGCGGCGCCTCCATGACGCTCATCGGCATCGCCGTCCTCGTCGCCGAAGGCCTGCGCGCGAATGCGACCGATGGCGCCGGCCGCGTGCCCGCCCCGTGGTTCCCCTGGGTGCGCCGCGTCGCGCTCTCCGGTGGCCTGCTCCTGGGCCTCTCGACCTTCCAGGCCGAGTTCGACTTCGGGATCGCCCAGTTCCGGTTCGTGCTCGAACCGGTGATGCTGATGATCGCCTCCGGCGTCGGCCTCGTCTCCACCCGGATCTGGGGCGGCAAGGGCTCCGCCCTCGGGGCCGTTGCGTTCTTCCTGGCCGTCCGCGGCATCCTCACCGTGATCGTCGGCCCGGTCTTCGGCGAGCCCACCCCGTACTTCCCGCTCTACATCGGCGCCGCGATCGTCGTCGAGCTCGCCGCCCTCCGCGTGCCGACGAGCAGCCCGTTGCGGTTCGGCCTCGTCTCGGGCGTACTCATCGGCACCGTCGGTCTCGCCACCGAGTGGGGTTGGAGCCAGCTCGTGAGCCCGCTGCCGATGCCCGCGACGCTCGCGTCCATCGGCGTGCCGTTCGGTATCGCGGCCGCGATCTTCGCCTCCCTCGTGGGGGCCTGGATCGGCACGCGCCTGCTGCCCGACGCCGTCCCGTCCGACCGTCCGCTGCGGCTCTCGGCCGTCGTCGGTGCGCTCGGCATCGCCGCCCTGATCGCCATCGGGCTGCCGAAGCCGATCAACGAGAACCAGTCCGCCCGGGTGGTCCTGACCGACGTCCCGATCGCGGCGGGCGAGGTCGGAGCCGGCGGTCGCACCGTGCAGGCCGACGTGTTCCTGCAGCCGGCCAACGCCGCGGACGACCACCACTGGCTCACCATCACGGGCTGGCAGGGCGGCGGCATCGTGGTCGACAGCCTCGAGAAGGTCGGCACCGGCCACTACCGCTCCACGCGACCGATCCCGGTCCACGGCACCTGGAAGGCCATGATCCGCCTGGCCTCCGGTCGCTCGCTGAGCGCCGTG
>JAURVW010001083.1 GCA_030655275.1 Solirubrobacteraceae bacterium | reverse complement strand
CTGCTTGAAAACCAACGAGCTGCTGGTGACTTCTCCGGATCAGAAGGTAGGAGCAATTCCTGAGCTAGCTCGCAAGCACGGCACTCGAATTTTCGTGATTCAAAACCGGTCGTTTGCGGATCGACGCGAGTCAAAGTCATTCGTGTCTTGCACGATGGACACAGCGGGCGAGCAGACCTGTAGAATTTCAAAAATATTTTGCTGTAAAGCGAAGCCATCGTTGTCCCGCTGGCTTTAGCGAGAGCATTAGAAGGCTCACAGTCACCGAGCTGCCAGAGTCTGAATCGGCGATATCTAACGGTAGTTCCAGAAATGAAACTTGTCGGCCCGGAAAGCGACTCTATTTTACGATTCTGTGCCTGGGCGCGTTGGGTCAAATTAAGCCGTACTTGCTCGATCAAGTTTCGCTAGTTTCGCAGCGCGTTTCTTCAAGAAATAATTGATCTGCATTTGCGCTGATTTGATCGCGCTTGCTCGATCGGCGGCGTGGCCGCTCAGCGTTTTGCAATTGTCTAAGGCGACGGTCCAGAAAAACTTTCGATGCTCGATCGATTGGGTCACCTGAATAATTTGCCCTTCGTATATCATTGCCCCAACCACACCTTGCGAAGTGAATTGATGCGTCAAAAATGCAAATCAATAATTCTTGGTTCCTACCATTCTCGAATTTTATCGCGGACTATAGACCGCTTAGGTCGGATGGCACATCGCCGAATTTCCGAATCAAAACTGCATCGCTGAACTCGCCTAGCATCGGGTCGCCGGTTCGGCTGAACGCTACAGCGCCGACGTGATCCGGTTTCCGAGCCAGCGACTCGGCACGCATCACAGCCGCATTTGCGCTTGTACATTCCGTTGCTTCGCCCGGCGCGGGGCCGTCGTCGCCCATAACAAACGGCATCGCAACGAAGTAGGTGACATCAGCCATCACAGACTCCTAGCCTGCGTACGTTTTGAATCGCCCATACATAAGACCGCGCATGTAGTCGCGTGACACCTGCGTTTCCAATTCCCATTCCAGATATTTGTTGGCGACGATCTGCGCACGGATATAAGTGCTTGCTCGGTAGCGTTCGTTTCGTGCCCTAAGGC
>JAURVW010001081.1 GCA_030655275.1 Solirubrobacteraceae bacterium | reverse complement strand
GGCACTCATCGTCCACTCTTCACACTCGTGGCTCGGGCGAAAGTGCGGCAACAGGGGGTTTGCGCGGCTCGATGAGGGCGCGACTCGGTCCCGCGCATGCCTCGGTTTGCTCGATCTGATTGTTCGGGAGCACGGCGTCGTACTCGTTGGTTGTCTCGGACGCAGGCTTCCTACCGATACAGACAGTGAGGTCTCGGGTTTCTCGGTCTGTGCCTTGTCTGCGCCGACCCGACCTGATCGGCCGTCGCTTCGCCGAGGAGACCCTCAGTTGATACACCGTGGCGCCGATGGCTTGCGTTTTAGGAGCTTCATCGAAGGCTCACACCGCGCGAACCGGCCGTCCGGTTAAAGCGGCGGACAAGAGCTGGTTGTTCTTCTGCTCGTGGACCCCTTGCCGGATGCTCGACACAACCTGGGAATCGGAAGGCCATCACACGTCAAGGCTGGTGCGCCTGCGGTGGGTATCGACCTAGGTGTAAGTGACCTCATCGTGGTCGCTACTCCGAACGGACAGGATGTCGAAGGTTGTGGGATGAGCCTCGACCGAGACCTCAACGCGGCCATCAACCTCGCAAGACTTGCCGCGCAAGCGGCTGCAATAATCGATTCATCAGACCCAGGTGCTGGGTTCGTTACTGGCGGAGCAACGCAACAGACCCCACCACGTGGGGCAGCAGGCAATGAAACCCGAACCCAACACAGCCACCTGGTGGTCTCGTCGGGTGCGTCCTCCGCAAAGAGCGACACGCATCCTCAGAGGTCAACAACGTCCTGAGATGCGGCAACTAATCCTCGTACAACGTCGAACTGGTCAGGTCGATGGTGATTCTCGATCTGCGACCGAGCGGACCACGGCTATACGAGATCGTTGACAACATGGGTCCGAGGGCGGCGTCGAGAGAATTGACGGTCTCGTCGGACAGGATAATCTTATTGCCGTCGCCGTCCTCCGCGTTCTCGATATCCTGATAGAAGTAGCCGTTGTCCCATTCATCGGTGCCAATATGGAGTCGTGTGACCACGGGCGTGTTGCTCGTGGCCAGCACTTCGCCTGCCAGGTTAAGGATCTTGGCGTCGTCGAGTTCCTCGAGGCGCCGGTAGATGGCCCGCAGGGCGGCAGCCAGCTCCTCTTCACTCGCGGTATCGAGCATGTTGTCGGGGAGTATGTTCATTCCTTGTCTTTCTTTTTCTTGAGCTCACAACGTGTGGTTGAGGGTTTACCTCACGCGCGGTGTGCGTACTCAGGGGTTGCGTATTTTTTTCATCGAAACGTCCAGGTCGAGTCTCGCCTTAGTGGTCGCTTTTGGTACGCATGGTTCGAAGATGGTGGCTACTCGGGTGGGAACACCAGGTCAGTCCACGTTGACGAGTATCGAGACACCTCTTGACGAGTGAACGAACCGAACAGCGGCTCGATGTACAGCAAGAAACCCCACAC
>JAURVW010001075.1 GCA_030655275.1 Solirubrobacteraceae bacterium | reverse complement strand
CCCTCGACGACGAGCTCGATGCGCTCCTTCGTGACAGTGCCGAACGCACCGTAGGCATTGGCGAGCTGCCAGCGGTTGAAGCTCGCGTTCATGAGCTGGCGCCGCGCGAACAGATTCCGCAGCGCGGGCCAACTCAGCACGACGTAGAGGGCGCCGGCGGCGGAGGTGAGGATCACCCAGGAGAGAGGGATGTCCTCCTCGGCGCGTCCTGCAGTCGACGGCAGTCCGATGCCGGCGAACGCGATCACGACCGTCGCCCAGTTCAACCACGCGAAGTTCCCGGTGACGATGAGCCAGACCTGCGTCGCGATCACGATGACGGATGCCGCGGCACCGACCACCTGCGGCCCTTCGACGAGCTCAGGGGCCCAATCGTGGGGAATCCAGAGCGACAGCAGCGGAACGAAGAGGAAGAACGGCACGATCAGCTGCGCGAAGTGATTGCCGACGACCTCGGCCCGATGGAACCACCGCGGCAGCAGATGCGCCTGCCGGCTCAACGGTCCGGGCATCGGCTGCGTCTCGTGGTGGAACGTCATCGCGGTGAGATCGCGCCACTCGCGCCCGCCGCGGATCTTGATCATCCCGGCGCCGAACTCGAGCCGGAACACCAGCCACCAGAACAGCACGATCACGACGGTGGGCGGATGCTGATCGCGCGACCCGAGGAACGCGGCGAGGAATCCGCACTCGAGCAGCAGCATCTCCCACCCGAACGAGTAGAACGTCTGCCCGATGCTGACGACCGACATATACCCGAGCCACAGCGCGAGGAAGCACAGCATCGGCACCCACGGCGGGCCCCACTGCGGGATGCCGACCACCAGGGTCGCGGCGACCACGATCCCCAGCCAGCACAGGATCGCGAGCCGTCGGTCGGTGTAGCCGATGCGCGAGAACAGCGTCGGATGCAGCATCCGCCGTCGCTCCGGCTTCTGCCGGATCCAGTCGAGGAGCGCCGGCGCCGGGAGCAGCCCGCGCTCGCCCAGCAGCGGACGGAATTTGTTCAGCGTCGAGACGAACGCGACGAGGTACAGCGCCGCGATGCCCCGCTGCAAGACCTCGCGGGCGAACCCGAAGTCGACCGCCGCGAACCCGTCCACGGCGACAGGCTACGCCCGGCCGCGGCATCCGTCCCAGTCTTTCCGGTCGCAGTCGGTGTCGCCTCCCGCCGCTCCGGTCGCGAAGACACCTCCTGCGATGTATGCG
>JAURVW010001066.1 GCA_030655275.1 Solirubrobacteraceae bacterium | reverse complement strand
GGTTTTACGCATGACGATCGGCCTCAGTCAGTAGCTCAATGGGCCGCTGGTAGGTCTCTGGAAGGGCGTCAGCATTGGAAATGCTCCGTTTTTCCAGTGCCAGGGGAACCTGCCATAAAGACTGTGAACAGCGAGAGCTATCCAGCTTTCCCTTCCTTGGCCATACCGATCTCAAACACAAGCTCATCGGCGAGCTTTTGAATGCTTGAACTGTCGGCAAGCTTGGCCAGGTTAATACCCGTCGTGCAAAACAATGATTCATGTTCGGGCTGCCTGACAAAAACGGTAGCTGTCCAGCCAATGATCAGAATGCAATCAACCTGGTGCCCGGGCAGGCTCTGCTCCAGACCTTCAGTCAGCGATATTTTCTTCCAACTGTGCATGATGACGTACTAACGCTGCAGTGATGCAAGATTGACATGCTGCTGCTGAAAAAGTGCCAATCTCACATGAGAGACGTCCAGCGCGTGTCGGGCTTTATGCGATCAGATTCCAGACAAAGAAAAGCCCGCGATGGTGGAGTGCGGGTTTAACGGCTTTATTGTGAGCCGGGGTAGCCATATGTGTTTCATAGCGTACAGCCACCATTGGTCTAAGACCCTGCTTGATACTCGCCATCGCGACTACGATGAATGCACCCTTAACCGCGATAGAGGCTCCAATGAACGAGGTGCAGCGAAGACTGAGCCTGACAGCCTGGCGCGAGCTTTCTTTACTGGCTGGAAGTCGAATGGACGCAGAGGTTAAATACTTCGAATTGCTGAGACGGGCTGACGCCATGGAGCGAGCCGACATCATCACAGGTGATGAGTGGAGAAGGCTTGTGAAGCACGCCGGCGCATTGCTTTGCAGTACTGCACAATGTATGGGCGGACCGGGGTAGGTCAGAAGGAAATAGCCCGTTGCCGGGCCGGGTTATCGGTTGATTCGGGCCAGGGAGCATTCGAGGGAAGGCATTGCCTGTTCCCGTATAAGGCAAGGGAAAAGCCTAGCCGCTGGCAAAAAAATAG
>JAURVW010001059.1 GCA_030655275.1 Solirubrobacteraceae bacterium | reverse complement strand
CGGCGAGCCAGGCGCCGTCCGCGCGGCGCACGATGCAGAGGGCCGAGAGGGCGCCGCCGTTGTCGCCGTCGACGAGCCGCAGCGCCCAGCGAGTCGGCTGCAACGTGATCGTCACGCCGTCGTCGGTGGGGGTGAGGTCGACGAAGCGGGCGGCGACGCCGTCGTGACTCGGCGACCCGCGCTCGGCGAGCGCCGCGATCTTCTCGTCGGCGATGCGCGACTGCTCGGCGGTGGGCTCGTACTCGTCGGTGAGCCAGTCGGTCGTCACCTGTTCCGCGGTCCAATGCCCATGGGCGAGGATTCCGGCGGTCAGGTCCATTGCGATGACACTAACGCGAGAATGTTTCCAACACCTCCAGCCACGTCGCAAGGCCGTTGCAGACCCGGACGGACGTCCGGTCCGGGCGCGTAAGCGCGTCGTGACCGGGCGGTGAAGTGCGTCCTCAACGGGCAGTGAAGCGCACCGCCGTGGACCTCGCTGGCTCGCTGCGAAGGTTGTCGAGTCTCGGGCGTCGAGAACCTGCACAGCGCGATGAGCCCTCGAGCCGCTGCGCAGGTTGTGGAGTCCTGGGCGTCGAGAACCTGCACAGCGCCCGGTCCGGAGCGACGAACAGGAGCCGCGGACGCATCGCAACGCCGATGCACCTCGATCTAGGTGCGAGTTTCCGCTACTGAGCAGCTGAAACTCGCACCTGGAAACAGGTGCTTCGCTGCCCTCGGCTCCCAACGCCACCAACCCGCCAGAACGACGCCCCACGAGGCCTTCCGTCGCCTCAGCCAGACGACGCCTCACCGAGGCCCTCCGTCACAGCAGCCGGACGACGCCTCACCAAAGCCCGCGGGCGCCACAGCCAGACGACCCCACCGAGGCCCGCCGGCGCCGCAGCCAGGCCACCGACCCCAATCAACTCAGGCGGACCGCACCCCTCGGTGCGAACCGACCAACCCCCGCCTCGTCCCGACCAGCGACGGCCGTGCAGGGGCCCGCCGACCCACCAATGCCCCCGCCGCCGAGAAGCCCAGACCGAGCGACCTCATCGGGGCCGCGACCGGCCCGCCACCAAGCCCAACCGAGCGCGTCGACAATGCGCCGTCAGGGTCTGCGCTCGACCAGCCCGCGCCCACCGCGCCCCCGACCCGGCCGCCCGGCCGACCCTCAGTCGACTTCGACCGTCAGCGAAGTCCCGTAAGCGCGCTCGAAGAGCTCGGTCTCGCGCGCCGCGGCCCAACGCGGCACCTGGGCCTCGCTCTTGGCGGTGAGGCCCAGGCGCACATCGCCATCGCCGAGGCTCGTCACGGCGACGGACTCCACGGCGCCGTCGCGGCCGCGCTCGAGGCCCTCGGCGAGCCGCAGGAGGGTGGTGATGCGTAGGAGTCGGGCGGTGTCGCCGGAGCCCAGGAGCGGCGCGAAGATGCCCGGGCTCGGGTTGCCGCGGCGGTGGTAGCGGGCGGCCTGGGCGATGATCGCGGTTTCGCCGGGATCGAATCCGGGCAGGCCGCTGCTCGTGAGGATGTAGCGCGCGTGACGGTGGTGGTCGTCGTAGTCGAGCTTCATGCCGATGTCGTGGAGCTGGCAGGCCGCCCAGAGGAGCTCGCGCTCGTGGGCGTCGTCCTCCTGGAGATCGAGGCCGACCAGCTGGTCGAAGATCGACAGGGCGAGGTCGGTGACGTGCGCGATGTGGGTGGCGCCCGTGTCGTAGCGGTGGGAGAGGTTCTCGACCCCGCGCAGGCGCACGTCGTCGACGAGCGGCGGCTTGCTCGCCTGGCCAACGAGCTCGTCGTCCGGTGGGTCGCCGATCTGCTCGGCGAGCAGGACGCCCTCGCGCAGGCCGTACTCGGTCGACTCGAGGCCCTCGGCCCCGCAGGCCTCGATCGCCGCCGAGATCACGACGGCACCGGCGAGGATGATGTCGGCACGCGACGGCTTGATGCCGCGCAGCCGGGCGCGGTCGGCGGAGGGACGCCGTCGCATCTCCTCGATGAGTTCGTCGAGCGTGTCGCGGTCGACCAGCACGCCCTGGGCGCCGCCCACCTCGGGCCGGCCGTGGAGATCCAGCGACGCCGTCGCGAGGTTGCGCACCGCGCCGCCGATGCCGACGAGCCGGTCGCCGGTGCTGCCCAGCCACGGGGCCTTGGAGAACTCGCGCATCGCGTGGTCGCGCAGCGTACGGACCTGCGCCTTCGTGGCCGGCCCGCCCGGGGGCAGGAACTCGGCGGTGGTGCGCACGGCGCCGAGGAGCCACGAGGCGGCGTGCAGCGGACGACGACCCTCGACGGCGGTGAGCTGCATGGAACCGCCGCCGATGTCGAGCACGGTGCCGTCGACGAGCGTCGTCGAGTTCACCGCTGCGACGTAGCCGTACCAAGCCTCCCGCTCACGCGAGATGACGTTGATGTCGATGCCGAAGCGCTTCTTCGCGCGCCGCACGATCTCGTCGCGGTTCGTCGCCTCGCGGATCGCGCTGGTGCCGATCGCGACCACGTCCTCCGTGCCGATGTCGGTCGCGCGGAGAAAACCGGCGAACACGTCGAGCACGTCCTCGGCGCGGGCGAGCGCCTTCGGCCCGAGCGAGCCGTCGTTCTCGACCCCGGCCGCCAGGCGCACGGGTTCGCGGATCTCGTCGGAGCGACGCCACCACGCGTCGGTCGACTCGAACACGACCAGGCGGAACGAGTTGGACCCGAGATCCAGGACGGCCCGGCGCTTGATGCGGTCGCTCACGCCGCCGAAGCTATCGGTCGCAGCGGGAGGAGGTCCGCCGGGCGTCCGCCGAAGGCGCTCAGGCGGGTCGGATCCAGGAGCCCGGGACGAGGTCGTCCGTGCCATCGGCGTAGCGCACCTGGGCCTTGTGGCCGCTGTCGTAGTCGGTGGCCCAGAGCACGAGGGTCGCGAGCCGGCCACCGTCCTCGTCGCCGGGGATGTCGACGACGACCGGGTCGGTGCCCTCGGCCAGATCGCCGCGCCAGAGCCGTGGGAAGGGGTTGTCGTGCAGCTCTGCGCCGACGGTGGTGGGCTCCTCGTGACCGGGCTGGATCACGGTGTCGTGGGGGAGGGCGAGGATCACGTCCGTCACGGAGTGGCGCAGGTCGGCGAAGGTGGTGTGGCCCGGCCCGCGCACGCCGCCGACGGAGCCCTTGAAGAGCGTGTCGCCCGTGAAGATCTCGCCGGGCCGACCATCTCCCGGCTCGCGCACGAGGAAGTTCAGCATCCCGGCCGTGTGCCCCGGCGAGCCGAGCGCGACGATCTCGATGTTCCCGATGCCCGTGAGGTCCCCCGGCTCGATGGTCTGGCTCACGCCCATCATCTCGTTCGACTCCGCCGGGTGGGCGTGGACGGGCGTGCCGGGGTACGCCTCCAGGATGTGGCCCAGGCCGGTGATGTGGTCGCCGTGGTGGTGCGTGAGCAGGACGCGCTCGAGCGTGAGGCCCTCGCTGGCGATCACGGCCAGGAGGTGGTCGACGGGGTCGCCGCAGTCGATGAAGCCGGCGTGGCCGGTCTCCGTGTCGATCACGAGGTAGCTGTTCGACCGGTATTCGTCGTTGCGCTGCGAGATCACCCTCATGCTCATGGCACGAGCCTAGGTGAGCTCAGGGATGGCGGCCGCCACCGCGCGCCTCGGCGGCACGGGCCTGCAGCGACGCGGGGATCGGCGCGGCGAGATGGCGGTGGTGCTTGAGCACCTGGCGAAGGGCCTCGACGCAGCGCGGATCGAACGCGCTGCCGGACTCGCGCTCGATCACCTCGAGGGCGCGGTCGGCGGGCCAGGCGACGCGGTACGGGCGATGTGAGGTGAGGGCGTCGAACACGTCGGCGACGGCGAGGATCCGCGCCTCGAGGTGGATCGCCACGGCCGGGCGACCATGGGGATACCCAGCGCCGTCGAGGCGTTCGTGGTGGGACTCGACGAGGTGCAGGACCCGCTCGCTGAACTTGCCGGCGCTGTCGAGGATCGCGCGACCCTCGGCCGGGTGGCGCTTGATCACCTCGTACTCGGCATCCGTGAGGGCCGCGGGCTTCTTGAGGATGTTGTCGGGCGTCTGGAGCTTGCCGATGTCGTGGAGGAGTCCGCCGGCGGCGAGGTCGCGGAGGCTCGAGGCGTCGAGCCCCAGTTGCTCGCCCATCCGGACGGCGAGCGTCGCGACGCGGCGGGTGTGGCCCTCGGTCACGTCGTCCTTGCGGCCGAGCTGGAGCATGAGGTGGTGCACGCGGCCGTCGAGGAAGGACTCCTCGTCGGCGACGATGTCGGAGGCGCGCAGGTCGCCGACGAGCGGGCGGGAGGAGGTCGCGCGGCCGAGATCGCGGGCAGCCGGGATGCACATGGCGGCCAGGCCGATCACCTCGAGGATGTGCGAGGTCCACCAGAGCTGGTCGCCCGTGAACGAGTTCGCGATGCCCCAGAACGCGAAGATCGAGGCGACCGTGCCGAAGGTGACGATCAGGTCGGAGCGACGTTCGCTCAGGACGGCGGTGCGCGCGGCGCGGCGGGCGAGGATCAGGAAGAGGGCGGTGGTCGCGGCGAAGATCGCGAGGGCGGCGTCGCTGCCGGGGCGCGGGACGGCCTGGATCTGTTCGCTGGCGGAGAACACGAGCGCGAGGACGACGCACAGGAAGAGCGCGAGCGCCGGGCCGGATTGCGCGACGAGCTCGACCCGTTTGTGTTGCCGCAGTTCCGGGGCGGCGGAGAGCGCGAGCACCATGGCACCCATCGGCAGGGTCGCCATCTCGGCGATGCGCGCGATGCCGGGGCTGTAGAGCGGGCCGGGCATCATGGCTGCGACGCGCGCGACGAGCACCATGGCCATCGCGAGGAACGACACCGCCATGAGCGCGGACCGGGTGTCCGGCTGGGTGCGGGTGCGCAGGACGGTCGTGATGGTCGTGACGACCACGATGGCGGCCGCCACCATGACGAGTTCTGCGCGCTGCGTGGCCGTCGTGTCGACCCGGCCCTCGCTCCAGGCGATGATCATCGCCGGCGGGATCGCGAGCAGGCCGAGCAGGATCCGGTGGCTCCGGAGCTGCTTCCGCAACGACGGCAGCACCCGCAGCGGGGCAGGCAGCGCCATTGATGTCACGGGACGGTCCACGCCAGGGAAATCGGCATTCCCGAACACGGATTCACCGGCGCAAGACAGACGTACGACTTCGTCGCGTATTGCGGCCCTCGGGGTTCCGCCGGTTTCTGGCTGGGGCCGCCTCTCGACCGCTGGTGCGACCACCCAGGTGGGTGTTTCGCGACACCGTCCAGCGGCGGCACGACCGTGCGAGAGCGGATCTCCGGTTAAATGAGAACGATTCTTATAGACTGGTTGCACATGAGCCACCCCAGCCCGCCTTCACCCGCTCCCAGTCCGTCCCGTTCGGTCGAGGTGGCGATCATCGGCGGCGGCCCCGCAGGGCTCTCGGCCGCGCTGGTGCTCGGTCGCGCGCGCCGCTCCGTGCTCGTGATCGATGCCGGCAGGCCCGGCCACTTCGCCGCCGACGCCGTGCACGGCTTTCTCGGGATGGAGAACGTGCCGCCCCGTGAACTGCGCCGGCGGGTGTGGGAGCAGCTCGAGCCATTCGACGTGTCGCTCGTGCAGGCCGGGGTCGTCGGGTCTCGGCCCGAGGCCGGGGCCGGAATCCGCGAATCGCGTGGCGCCGTCGCCGTCGACTCCGGCTTCGTGCTCACCCTGGACGACGGCTCGACCGTCGAAGCGGCTGTCGTGCTCCTGGCAACCGGTGTGCACTACGGCGTGATGGACCTC
This sequence comes from Solirubrobacteraceae bacterium, assembly GCA_030655275.1. Taxonomy (GTDB): domain Bacteria; phylum Actinomycetota; class Thermoleophilia; order Solirubrobacterales; family Solirubrobacteraceae; genus JAGIBJ01. The sequence continues at coordinate 6,917 of JAURVW010001059.1, read as the reverse complement.
CCGGGTCTCGCTGCGCTCTGGGGCGAGCGACTCTTCCACTGCCCGTTCTGCCACGGCTGGGAGGTCGTCGGCAAGCGGGTCGGCGTGATCGGGCCGCAGCCGGTGATCGACCACATGGTGCCGCTCATCCGCCTGTGGGCCGACGACCTCACCGGGTTCCTGGTGGGGCCGACGGCGGGCGGCGGGCCGACGGCCGTCTCGGTCTCGCGCGACGGCGACGACGGGACCGGCGACGTCGTCGTGGCGCTCAGCGACGGCAGCGAGGTGCGGGTCGACGTGCTCTTCGCGCCGCCAGCGCTCGGGCCGGTCGACGCGTTGCTCGAGGACTTCGGGCTCCATCACGACTTCGAGTCGCCGATGACGCCCGAGCCCCTCGGCCTCGCGGTCGACGCCAACGGCGCGACGGCGGTCCGCGGCGTCTACGCCGCGGGCGACTTCGCGGGCGAGTTGCCGAGCGTCGCGAACGCCGTGCAGAGCGGTTCGAAGGCCGCGGTCGGGATCGTCCGCCTGCTCAGCGGCCAGGGCTGAGCCCCGTCCTCAGGAGGCGGTGAGGTCGCCCTTTTCGATGAGCTCGATGCGATAGACGTCGGGGTCGCGCACGAAGCAGATGCGCGAGCCGGTGGTGCGGCCGCCGGGGCGGTACGGCGGCTTCTCGGGCGTGACACCGTCGGCCGCGAGTGCCTCGAGCGTCGCGTCAAGATCGGCGACGCCGAGCGCGATGTGGCCATAGCCGGTGCCGTTGTTGTACTCGCTCACGCCGTGGTTGTAGGTGAGTTCGAGGATCTGCTGCTGCTCGTCGGTGCCCAGGAACACGTTGGTCGCGTCGTCGCCGATCGGCATCCGGCGCTGCTCCTCGAGACCGAGCTTCGCGTAGAACGCCACCGAGCGATCGATGTCGCCGATGCGATAACAGGTGTGCAGGAAGCGAAAGCCGGCCATGGGGCCGAGGCTAGCGCCGGGGCGGTCGCAGGGACCGGTCGCCGCCCAGGATCAGGTCTTGTCCTGGTGCCAATCCACCCAGGGCGCGCCGGCGGCGCCGAGGGTCATGACCTGCAGGAGGGAGGTCGAGCCGGGCTTGGCGGAGGGGAGGCCGGCGGTGACGCCGACGCGCATGCCGGGCAGGCACCAGCCGAGTTCGATGACGCGGCGGGTGGCGTCGGCGATGAGGCCCTCGGTGGTGGCGTGGCGGTCGATCGACGCGGCCTTGACGCCCCAGTAGGTGCCGCAGCGGCGCACGGTCTCCTTGCCGGGCGAGAGCGCCAGGATCGGCACGGTCGGGCGGTGCGCGGAGAGGATGCGGGCCGTGCGGCCGGAGAGGGTCGGCACGATGAGGGCGTCGAGGCCGAGGGTGGAGGCGGCTTCGCAGGCGGCGTGGGCGACGGTGTAGTCGGGGCCGACCTTCGCGCGGGTGACGCGGTTGGCGTTCCAGTCGCGGTAGGGCGCCTCGGGCTCGGTGGCGCGGGCGATGGCGTCGAGCATGGCGACGGATTCGACCGGGTAGGCGCCGACCGCGGTCTCCTGGGAGAGCATCACGGCGTCGGTGCCGTCGAGGATCGCGTTGGCGACGTCGGTGGCCTCGGCGCGCGTCGGGCGCGAGCTCGTGACCATCGAGTCGAGCATCTGCGTGGCGGTGATCGACGGGCGAGCAAGGCGGCCGCAGGCGCGCAGGAGGCGCTTCTGCACGATCGGCATCTGCTCGATCGGGAGCTCGATGCCGAGGTCGCCACGGGCGACCATGATCACGTCGGACGCGGCGATGATCTCGTCCTGGCGCTCGACGGCCTGCGGCTTCTCGATCTTCGAGATGAGCGGCAGGCGCGTCTCGGCGCGGACGGCGTTGACGTCGTCGGCGCTGCGGACGAAGGAGAGGGCGACGAGGTCGATCCGCATGCGCTCGCCGGCGCGCAGGAGGGCGATGTCGTCCGTGCCGACGGCGGGCAGCACGGCGGCTTCACCCGGGACGTTGAGACCCTGGCGGCTGGCGAGCATCCCGCCGACCTCGACGGACGCGTCGAGCTCGCCGTGCTCGGGGCGGACCGCGGTGACGCGGAGGCGGAGCTTGCCGTCGGCGAGGTAGATGACCTCACCGGCGCTCACGGCCTCAGCGAGCTGCGGCGCCTCGACGTAGAGATGGCGCGCGGTGCCGAGCACGCCCTCCTCGATCTCGGTGGAGAGGGTGAGCTCGCGACCGATCTGCAGCTCGACGAGGTCGTTCTCGAGCTTGGAGACGCGCAGCTTCGGACCGGGCAGGTCGCCGAAGACGGCGATCGGCCGGCCGGCGGCGTTGGCGGCATCGCGGACGAGGTCGACGGCGAGGGCGTGATCCTCGGGCGTGCCGTGCGAGAAGTTGAGGCGCGCGACATCGAGTCCGGCGTCGATCATGCGACGGAGGACTTCGGGTTTGGCCGAGGCCGGCCCGATGGTGGCGACGATCTTCGTTCTGCGCTCGATGCGACTGAATCTAGCGGCGGACGGGGCGACGCCGAGGCCCACTTGTTGCCCGCGCGTGGCCGCACTGCGCGAAGGCCCGGAATCCTTGATGTTTCCGCGCCCGATCGGCCTGCAAGAACGGTTGTCGACCAGCTCGGGATCCGGGTCGACGCGGCGAGGTCGGGCGAACCTGCCCGGCCGCGACCCGTCCTCAGACGAGGCGGCCGTCCTCGACGATGGTCTCGCCGTCGGCCGTGAGTAGGCCACCGTGGCGCAGGTCGGCGATGAGGTCCCAGTGGACCGCCGACGTGTTGGTGCCGCCCGTCTCGGGGTAGGACTGACCGACCGCGAGGTGCACGGTGCCGGTGATCTTCTCGTCGAGCAGCGTCGAGCCGGTCGCGCGGTCGATGCCGGGGCTGGTGCCGATCCCGAGCTCGCCGAGGTAACGGGCGCCGTCGTCGGTGGCGAGCTCGGCCTCGAGCACGTCCTGGCCCTCCTCGGCGGTGGCCTCGACGACCTTGCCGTCGGCGAAGACCAACCGCGCGCCGCGCACGACGCCGCCGGCCCGGTACGACGGCACGCTGAACTGCACGACGCCGTTGGCCGACTGCTCGTGCGGGCCCGTGAAGACCTCACCGCTCGGCAGGTTGCGACGGCCGTCTGAGTTCTGCCAGGTGCGCCCTCCGACCTCGAGCGACAGATCGGTGCCCTCGGCCTGGATGCGGATCACGCTCGCGCGGGCAAGGCGCTCGATCAGCGCCGCCTGCACGGCCGAGAGCTCGGCCCAGGCGCCGGCCGGATCGGGGCGGTCGAGCATGAGGGCACGGTGCACGAAGGCGGCGTAGTCGTCCTCCGTCATCCCGGCCCGTTCGGCGAGCGCGGCCGTGGGGTGGATCGACAGGCACCACGGCGTGTCCATCGAGATGCGGCGCAGCGCCGAGCGGCCGCGGGCCAGCTGGGCGACGCGGGCGGGGTCGGCGCCGGCGAGTGGCTCGACGGGCCCCGGCGCGTGGATCCGCACGAGCTTCGTCGCGGCCGCGAGTTCGGCGAGCGCGATGGGCGAGGGGGCGTCGAGCTGGGCGTCGCCGGCGTGCTCGATCACGTCACGGGCGAGCCCTTCGATCTCGACGCGGAGGGTCGGCCAGGCGCCGCGCTGCAGGATCGCCCGGTGCAGGGCGCGGCCGAGCGGCAGCGCGGCCTCGGGTACCTCGACGAGGACGGCGTCGCCGGCTCGGATGCGCAGGCTCCAGTCGCACAGGAGGGCGGCATGGGCATCGGGGTCGTAGACGCTCACGGGCGCTCCATCTCCGGGAAGTATTCGGCGAGGTGCTTGCGCAGCGACTCGCGTACGAACCGTCGCTCGTCCTGGCTCGCCATTCGGTATCGGCCGAGAAGGTGCTTGCGGGTGGTGAGCGGTGCACCGCCTACGTCCCAGAGAGTGCCGAGCTGCTCCCACAGGAACTCGAGGGCGCGCTGCCAGGAGTCGTCGGTCGAGCGGCGCAGGTCGTGGAGCTCCTCGTGGTACCGGGCCCGCGCGGGGAGCGGCAGCCCGGCGCGCAGCTCGATCGCCAGCCCCTCCGGTCCGCCCTCGTACCGCACCGACGGCGCCTTGAGCTTGGGGAGGTTGTCCCGCTTGGCACGCTTCTTCGCCACACCGGGAGCGTACCGAGGGCGACGCCGGTCCCGGGGCCGAAGCCAGCACCCGGATCGACCCCCTCGATCGTCGTCTCCCGGCGGACCGGCCGGTTCCTTACGATGTGGGGCGATGCCTTCGCCAGCGACGGAACGTCAGCAACCTCGTGGCGAGCGGATCATCCCCGGTCTGTGGCGCCTGCGCCTGCCGCTGCCGTGGTCGGGCATCCCGCACTGCAACGCCTGGGTGATCGACGCGCCGGGCGGCGACGGCCACGTCATGTTCGACTGCGGCCTGCACTCGAAGGACTCCTTCGCGCAGCTCGTCGACGCCCTCGCCCAGATCGGCAAGCGCATGGAGGACACGAAGCTCCTCGTGTGCACCCATGCCCACGTCGACCACTACGGCGAGGCGAAGTCGGTCGTCGACGCCTCCGGGTGCGAGCTGTGGATGCATCCACGGCACGAGCACATGACGGCCTCCCTGAAGGACCCCGAGCGCCTGCTCGAGCAGCGCGTCGCGGTCGGCCGGGAGAGCGGCGTGCCCGAGGAGCTCCTGCAGTACTACCGCGAAGCCGGCCAGACGACCGAGCCCGGGGTGGCCGGCCTCGTCACGCCCGACCGCGACCTCGTGGAGGGCGTTCGCGTCGAGACGGCCGTCGGCACCTGGGTCGCGATCGAGACGCCGGGCCACGCGCCCAGTCACGTGTCGCTCTTCCAGCCCGACCGCCGCATCCTGCTCGCCGGCGATCATGTGCTGGGCCGCGTCGCCCTCTACTACGACTACGGCTGGACCGAGGACCCGGTGGCCGAGTACCTGAACTCGTGCGACAAGGTCGACGCGCTCGATGCGCGCCTCTGTCTGCCGGGGCACGGCAAGAGCTTCACCGACGTCCGCGGGCACGTCGAGGCCCATCGCGAGGCCGCGCTCGGCCGGCTCGATCGCGTGGAGGACGTGGTGCGATCAACCGGCCCCGCCACCGCCATCGAGATGATCCCGGAGATCTACGGTCGCCCGCTCAACAAGGACAACGCGGGCTGGCTGATCTCCGAGACGATGTGTTACCTGCGTCATCTCGAGCGCCGAGGCGTGATCTCCGCCGGCGACGATGCCGGGCACCCGCGCTGGAGTGCCGTCCCGCGGCAGGCGCCCGAGGCGGTCTGAGCGCGCCGCCGGATCCCGCTCGGGACTTCGAGCTCGAGGTCGTCCGCTCCACGCGCGCGCGGCGCGTCTCGGTGCGGGTCGACCGCGTCACCGGCGCCGTGCGGGTCACGCTCCCGCAGCGCGCACCGGTCGCCGAGGTCGACCGTGCGCTCCTGCGCCACCGGCGGTGGATCGCGGCCCGGCTCTCGGAGGCCGCCGCGACCCGCGCCCAGGTGGAGGCCCGGGGCGATCGCCTCACCGTGTGGGGCGAGGAGCTGCGGCTCGTCGAGGAGCCGGGGCGTCAGCGCGTGCATCGTCGCGGCGACGACCTGCTCCTGCCCCCGGGCAAGCCGGACGCGCTCGAGCGCTGGCTCCGGGGCCAGGCCCGCGCGCGACTGACCCCGCTCACCGAGGCCGCGGCCGCCACGCTGGGGCGTCCCCTCGCGCGCGTGTCGATCGGCGACGCGAAGACCCGCTGGGGCTCGTGCACGGCGAAGGCGACCATCACCTACTCCTACCGGCTCGTCCTCGCCCCGGTCTGGGTGGCCGAGGCGATCGTCTGGCACGAGGCCTGTCACCTCGCGGAGCTCAACCACTCTTCGCGGTTCTGGTCGCTGCTGAACCGCCACGAGCCGCGAACCGATGAAGCCCGCGCATGGCTTCGCGCGAACGGCGCGACGCTCGTGCTGCCCCGCGCGCTGGGCTGAGAGGCGCGAGAGAACTGGCGGTTCTGCTGGTGATCCTTTTCGATGCACCGGACGTAGGTGTGTCCGGGCGCACGCTTCTGCCAAACTCCCGTTCGGTTTCTCGTCCGTCCGTCGAGCAGGCCGCGTCAGGCACCCCCAGCCGATCAAGAATTCAGTGCAATCGTCCGATCCCAGGTCCGTGGAGACGCTTCCCCCGGCATCCGCGCAAGCGCACGTCAAGTACGCCCGCACCCTGTCCTTCGCCCTCGTGCTGCTCATCATGGCGGCGACCGTCGGCGTGGCCGAGCGGGCCCGGGGCATGGCCGACACGCGCCGCCAGGCCCAGGTCGAACTGCGGCGCGCGCAGGCCGCCAGCCAGCAGCTGCGCGCGATCGTCGCCGAGGCGGCCGTCCCGGGGGGAGGGCGACAGGGGCTCGGTCGTGAGGGATTCGACGCCCGCAGCACGCTGATCGCCTCCATCGCCAGACTTCGCCAGCTCGACGTGAACGGCCCGGCCGCCGATCGTCTCGAGAAGGCCATGGGGGACCTCTACGCAGGCGCGACGCCGCCGCGGGGTGCGTCGCAGCAGCAGGTCGACCAGGTCCGCCGTGCGTCGCTCGTCCGGCTCGACCCGATGCTCGACCAGATCATCATCGACACCGAAGCGCAGATGACGGTCGAGGACCATCGCGCGCGCCACGCCACGACCCTCGCCCGGGCCATCCTCGCGGCCGGCATCCTCATCGGCCTGCTCGCGCTCGGCCTGCTCGTGCGGCGCTTCGAGGCCGTGGCCCGGCAGGGTCGCGCCGAGCTCATGCTCCGCCGCCAGGCCTTCACCGACGCCCTCACCGGCCTGCCCAACCGGGCCGCCCTCGAGATCGCGCTCGCCGAGCGACTCCGTCAGACGCAGAGCCAGAGCCTCGCCGACGAGACCGGCAGCGTGTCGATCGAAGGCAACCGGCAGCAGGTCGCGATGGCGCTGCTCGACGTCGACGACCTCAAGACCATCAACGACAGCCTCGGGC
>JAURVW010001046.1 GCA_030655275.1 Solirubrobacteraceae bacterium | reverse complement strand
AGTAACTATGATTTATCATATTCGGGAGGTGCAGATAAAACAGATTACTTTGTTTCTATGGGTTACTTGGATGAAGAAGGTTATGCTATTGGTTCAGATTACAAACGTATTACAGGACGTATCAATATCAATAATCAAGCAGCGAAGTGGTTTAAAACAGGCTTAAATGTAGGTGGTACCATTACCAAATCTAAGCAAGCAGAAAGTGGAGGAACAGCTTTTGTAAATCCTTTTTTCGCAGCCCGTTTAATAGGCCCTATTTATCCTCTTCATAAACATGATCCAATTACAGGAGAATTTTTATATGATGCCGATGGAGAAAAAATAATTGAAACTACCAGACCAATTCAGAACGGAAGACATTCGTATTATGAAAACCTTTGGAATGACCGTATAGCAAGAACCAGTACCCTTTTCGGTAAAACCTATTTTGAATTCAAATTTTTAAATGACTTCACTTTTACAACCAATGTAAGTGTTGATTTAAGAAATTACAATTTTGAACGTTTTGACAACCGTTTTGTTGGAGATGGAGCAACAGCAGGTAGAGGCGGAAGAACCAATACGGTAACGCAATCGGTTAACGTGAACCAGTTATTAAACTACACGAAATCATTTGGAGATCATAATTTTACCGCTTTATTGGGTCATGAAAATTTAGATTATACCTACCGTTATTTCTATGGGTTCCGTCAAGGTTTAATTGTGGACGGCAATTCTGAATTAATCAACTTTACAACAACCAACTCCTTAACTTCTTATGAAGATAAATACAGAACAGAAGGGTATTTTGGGAGATTAGATTATAATTATGACAGCAGATATTATCTTTCCGGATCATACCGTAATGATGGATCTTCTAAATTCTACGAAGATGTACGTTGGGGTGATTTTTGGTCGCTGGGTGCTTCTTGGAGAATTGATCAAGAAGACTTTTTGAAAGGAAACGAATGGGTTAACCAGTTAAAATTAAGAGGATCTTACGGAGAATTAGGGAATGACGCCGGAATCAGTTTATATGCA
>JAURVW010001025.1 GCA_030655275.1 Solirubrobacteraceae bacterium | reverse complement strand
CAAAATGTCTGCGCCGCCAACTTAAATTCCGCTGTAAAGGACCTTAAAGGGCCACTCGGAGTGGCCATATCGAGGGAGCGTTACCCTAATTTCTGTTTGCCAACTAGCCTAGTGGCGTCGACTTGCTTTTTACGAGCGGGGTCTCCCAACCAAACCATCAGGCACAGGCCTGCAAGGAGGATGGCTGCTACCGCAAAGAATGGCATGGAGTAACTATGGGTAGAGTCTTTGATCAAGCCGATCATGAACGGGCCGGTAAAACCACCGAGGTTGCCGATCGAGACGATCATGGCCAGGCCACCGGCGGCGGCACGCCCCGTAAGGAATGTTGATGGAATCGCCCAGAACGTTGCCTGGAAGGAGAGGATGCTGGCCACCGCTGTGCAAAGAGCGGCAATTTTCAGTACGGGATGCTCCGTCAGCGCCGCTGCCACAAGGGCTGCGGCGGCCATGGCCAACGCACTCACGACATAGGGCAGGCGGTGGCTGCTTCTGTTGGCCAGGCGGGCCCAAAGTGTCATGGCAATTTTCACGCCCTTGAACCCTTCGGAGCCCGCCGAATCCAGAAGTGGCTGAATATTCCCGGTTTGCGGATCGAGCACCATGAGCCCGCGCTTGTAATCGGTGATGAAAATCCGCCCATCCTGGTGAATCTTCAGGCCATTCGGCCAGCCGTCATACGTGCATACCAGTTCCCATTCGCCGAGCGGGGAAATCCTGAAGATCCGCCCGTTGGGGATGTCGGTCACGTACAGGCGACCCTTTCGATCGAACGAGGGGCCTTCCAGAAACGAGTCTATTGCTCGACCTTGGCGGTTGGCATTCGCCCAGGCCGATGGGCGTGCGTTGCGAAAGTGATCCGGCAGACGCGTAAACACGCTCGTCTGGATGGTCGGTGGGGCAGCAAAAGATTCCCAATCGTGGGTAAAGTGCGCTCTAGGGGCGGTCTTAAATAGAAGGAAATTTTCCGACCTTATTAGATCTATCTTATTCTAGTGTTTTTCCTGCAGACGATGGAAAAGGCTTGGCGTACAGACTAGGTTGGTTGACCATGCCGGGATTACGGCGATCTTCGTCTGGATCAGTCCGCCAATCCCGAGTATCCGTACCACCTTTGGGGTCCAGGCCTGAGTCTGCCGCTTTTAGTGGTCTAGTCTGCATTTGTGGCATGATTTTATTGAGCGTTCCTTAGCCGTCTCGAGTTTCCGCCATTGTTCGTGATATTGGCATGATTCGGCGTAGCTCTCGTGACCGCTATCTTTGCCCTGTACCCTTTGGCCCTTCCGGCTTCAATGACTTTCAGCCAGTCATGCTCTCCGCGCTTGCTCCAGCCTTTATGCTTGTAGG
>JAURVW010001024.1 GCA_030655275.1 Solirubrobacteraceae bacterium | reverse complement strand
GACGGCTACCTCGTCGACCTCACCGACCGACTGCAGCACGACGCGGCGATGGCCGATCGCATCGAGGCGATCAAGGCCGAGTTCCTCGAGAGTCCGCGGCTGCGCTCGTTCGCCGGCCAGCTGTGGGAGGCGGTGAAGGCGACGCTCGCCGAGTCGCTGGCCGATCAGGGGAGCGACCTGCGCGCGGCGGCGACCTCCGCTCTGGTCGACCTGGGTGCGCGGCTGTCAGGCGACCGGATGCTCGCGGCGAAGATCGACGCCTGGATCGCGGACGCGGCGGGCTACGCCGTGCATAAGTACCGGCACGACCTCGCCTCGGTGATCAGCGACACCGTGCAGCGGTGGGATGCGCGCGAGACCACCGAGAAGATCGAGCTGCAGGTGGGCCGCGACCTGCAGTTCATCCGCATCAACGGCACCGTGGTGGGCGCGATCGCCGGCGTCGGCATCTTCGCGATCGCCACGGGCGTGCACGCGCTGCTCGCCTGAGCGCGGCCTCGCGGTCGCGACTCCGTCCGAGGTGCCGGTCGCGGTGGGTCGTGCGGGGGAGGGGTCAGGCGCCGGACTGGAGGCGACCGATCTCGGCGCGGGCCGCGTCGACGATCTCGTCATTGGTGTGCGCGTGCCCCCACAGGCCCCATCCGCCCGGCACCGCCTCGGTGAGGAGCACCCAGGTGCGCTCGCTCAGGCCGGGGTCGCCCGCCGCGCCCGCGACGAGGGCGGTGAGCTGCGAGACCACGGCGAGCTGCTGGTCGCGATTCAGTGCTCCCGCGTTCGTGAGCACCTGCACGCGCACGTAGTCGCTGTCGCCGTCGACGTTGGCGAGGTCGCCCGCGGGGAGCTCGTGCACGAACGCGGCCGTGTTCTTGCGGAACATCGGGATGTCGGGGACCTGCTCGATCGACTTGACGGCGGCGGCGGCGTCGATCGCGAGCCGGTGCGTGTCGGCGAAAGTTCCGGCGGTGGCGTAGATGTCGTTGGTCTCGCCGCACACGGCGACGACGGAGGAGGTCTCGTGCCGAACGACACGCGCCAGCAGATGATCGACGGCACCGTGCACCTCCTCGCCCGCGGAGGGCTGCAGCAGACCTCCTTCGCGACCGTGCTGGAGCACACCGGCGCCCCACGGGGGTCGATCTACCACCACTTCCCGGAGGGCAAGGATCAGCTCGTCTCCGAGGCCGTCGCCTCCTCGGGTGCCCGATCGATCGCGATGATCCGGGCGTGGCGGGGTGAGCCCGCCGAGGTGATCGCGTCGCGGTTCCTCGCCGCCTGGCGGATGCTGCTCACCGCCACCGACTTCCGAGCCGGGTGCGCCGTACTCGCCGTCACCACCTCGACCGACTCCGCCGACGTGCTGTACGACACGGCGACAGTGTTCCGCTCGTGGCGGGGCGAGCTGGCCGCCCTCCTGACCGAGGGCGGACTCTCGGTCGACCGTGCGCCCGGCATCGCCGCCCTGCTCATCGGGGCGGCGGAGGGCGCCGTGGTGATGAGCCGCGCGGAGCAGAGCATCGAGCCGTTCGACCTGGTGGTCGACGAGGTGCTGGCGCGCGTCGCCGCGCTCGCCGCGGCCGGCCCTGATGCTGTCGCCTGAGGCGGCGGCGCTCACCGCCTGCGCCTCGCGGTAGGCGGGCGCCGTCCGTTCGTGCCTCGTCAGTTCTTGGGTGAGCTGATCTCCGACCCGCTCAGCAGTCGACGCGTGTTCCACTGCAGCCGTTCGGCGATCCCGGGAGACGATCCGCGGGGTGGTTCGATCGTCGCCAGAGCGCCGTCGAGCGACGTCAGGGTCTCCGTCACGACGGCGGATGCGCGTGAGCTCGCGATGACGCCCCACGAGGCGACCTCGGCGAGCAGCCGCTCCGCCGACATCCTGCGGTGATCGAAGACACCGTCGATGGCCAGCGCGAGGTTCCAGGTGACGAGGCCGTCCTGGAACAGGTTGGGCAGGGCGTCGTACACCTGCGAGAGCTCGGTTCCCCCGGGGAGATGCATGAGCGCGACGTTCTTCGCGTGCGCGTCGTTGTTGCCGATCGCGAGGTGGAAGGCGAGTTGACGCACCCAGGCGTCGACGCCGGCGTCCCCACCGGGTATCGATCCGAGAAGCTCCCCGATCCGTCGCGCGGTCGCCCGTTTCGGATCGGTCGGCCAGTTCGGCTCCTGGAACTTCACGTCGGTGTCGCGCCAGTCGAGACCGAGGGCCTGCGCCAGGTCCTCCTGGTGGTGCAGTCGAACGCGGTCGCCGTCGAGCACGCGGTCGAATCTCTCGATGGCGAGATAGGTGGTCCGACCGGCTCTGTGGATGCCGCTGTCGTACCGCGAGAGACCGATCTGCCGCGTGAGGAGGTGGCTGTAGTGCTCGTCGAAGATGCGGTGGGGCCGCGAGGGCACCTGTGGCTTCAGGATGTGCGTCGAGTGCGCGCGTCCGTGCGGCACGGCCCACTCGCCGTTCAGTCGTGCGGCCAGCACTTTGGGCTGGTATCCCGGGAGGGTCGAGCGGCTGTCATCGGGGATGCCCTGGTCGCTGTCCTCCAGGGCCTGCTTCAACCGGGCGGCAAGCCGTGCGTCGCTCAACGGCTCGTAGCTCGGCGACGCGGTCGAGGCCTCGTCCGTTCGTCGCAGCGTGACGGCGCCGGCGATCGATCCGCCGAACTCCGTCAACAGGGCGAACAGGTCGTCCTTGTCGATGCGACGCTTGGCCGCCATCTGCTCGCGGTGGTTCCCCTCGGGCACGTACCCGCCGAGAAAGTCCGAGACGCGGTCGGGGGCGGGTCGCCGTCCGGGCAGCGCCGCGAACGACTCGCTCAGGAGGACTGACTGACGGTATCCGCGATGCACGGCCAGTGTGACGCGGGTGCGGTCGCGGGGCACCCGCTCCACGATGCCGACGGATTCATCGTGAAGGAAGAGCTCAAGCTCCGGCATCGTCGTCACCGTAGTCGAGCGTGATGGTGATGCCGAGTTCGTGCAGCGTGCGGAACAGGCGCGTCAGGGCGAGGTTCGGTTTGGCGGCCTCGAGATCGACCATGTAGTCGCGCGGAAAGGCGAGTCGCTCGGCGAGTTGGGCCTGGGTGAGCCCCGCGTCTTCCCTCGCGGCGCGGATGACGGCGGCGACGTCGGAGAGCTTGCGTGCAGACAGGGACGGCATGGGTCTCCCTTCATGTGGGTATTTCTCCACAACGCACAATGTGGGGATATCCCCACTCTATCCAATGTGGGAATATCCCCACAAGAGCACGGGCGGCCTCAGCGTTTCAGGAGTGGCCCAGCTGGTGCGAGATCGTGTTCGCCGTGGCGAGCAGGGGGGTGACGAGTGCCGCCAGGCGGTCCCCGCGCAGCGTGTCCAGGGGTGAGACGATCGCCACGGTGGCCGCGATGGCGCCCGTGCCGTCGAACACGGGAGCCGCGATCGCGCCGACGCCGGGCAGCACCGCGTCGCTGAGCGCATAGCCGTGCTGCCTTGTCTCGGCCATCCGGCTCTGGAAGCCCTCGCGGTCGAGGCCCGCGGCGCGCAGCGACCGGGTGAGCACGGCATCGTCGTCGAGGTAGGTCAGAAAGCACAGGCCCTGGGCCGAGTCGGCGCGCAGGGCGGCACCGATCCGCACGGTCATGTTCACGGTTTTGCCCGGGGGCTCCTTGCAGAGCACCGCGACCGCGTTCGCCCCGGTCCAGATGCCCAGCACCGTCGTCTCGCCGCCGGCCTCGGCGAGCTGCCGCAGGA
>JAURVW010001021.1 GCA_030655275.1 Solirubrobacteraceae bacterium | reverse complement strand
GCCGGCAACGCCGCCCCGACGCCGGACGCCCCGGCTGCCGAGGCCGCCGCTGCCGGTGCCGACGTGAAGCCCGCCGCGAAGAAGCCCGCTGCCAAGAAGCCGGCCGCCAAGGCCGCGCCGAAGGCCAAGGCCGAGAAGCCCGCCGAGGAGGCGCCCGCCGCCGCCGAGGCTCCCGCCACCGACGCGCCGGCCGAGGCCGCTGCCACCGAGGAGACCAAGTAGATGAGCACCACGGTTACCGCGGCGGACGTCAAGGCGCTTCGCCAGCGCACCGGCGCCGGCCTCATGGAGTGCAAGAAGGCACTCGCCGAGTCCGGTGGCGATCAGGACAAGGCCTTCGAGGCCCTCCGTGCCAACATGGGCAAGAAGCTCGGCAAGCTCGCCGAGCGCGCCACCAGCGAAGGCCTGATCGGTCAGTACATCCACGCCACCGGCAAGGTCGGCGTGCTCGTGCAGATCGAGTGCAACACGGACTTCGTCGCCGGCAACGACATCTTTAAGTCGTTCGTCAACGAGGTCGCCATGCACATCGCCGGCTCCCCGTCGACGCTGTACATCTCCGACGACGAGATCCCCGCCGAGCTCGTCGAGAAGGAGCTCGCGTTCCACGTCTCCCAGATCGAGGGCAACAAGCCCGACGACATCAAGGAGAAGATCGCCGAAGGCAAGATGCGCAAGTGGAAAGAGGAGATCGTGCTCCTCAACCAGACGCACATCAACGAGACCAAGCACGACAGCAAGACCATCGAGCAGCTGCGCGCCGATGCCTCGACCCGTACGGGCGAGAACATCGTGATCAAGAAGTTCGCACGCTTCCAGATCGCGTAACTGCGGTGAGCGACGAAACCTCGCCTGAGACCAAGGCCCCGAACGGACTCGCCTACCAGCGGGTCCTGCTGAAGGTCTCGGGCGAGGCGCTCATGGGCGACCTCGAGCACGGGACCGACCCGGCTCGCGTCCAGAGCATCGCCAAGGCGATCGCCGGCGTCCACGCCCAGGGCCTCGAGTTGGCCCTCGTCGTCGGCGCGGGCAACATCTTCCGTGGCATGGCCGGCGCGGCGAGCGGCATGGACCGCGCGACCGCCGACTACATGGGCATGATCGCGACCGTCCTGAACGCACTCGCGTTCCAGGATGCGCTCGAGAAACTGAACGTGCCCACCCGTGTCCAGTCGGCCCTCACGATCAGTGAGGTCGCCGAGCCCTACATCCGCCGTCGCGCCATGCGCCACCTGGAGAAAGGGCGCGTCGTGATCTTTGCGGCGGGCACCGGGAACCCCTTCTTCACCACCGACACCGCAGCCGCCCTGCGCGCCGCTGAGATCCACGCCGACGCCATCCTGATGGCGAAGAACGGGGTCGAGGGCGTGTTCTCCGCGGACCCCCGAATCGACCCGTCCGCCGAGCTGATCACGCAGATCTCGCACATGGAGGCACTCCAGCGCGGCCTCAAGGTGATGGACGCCACGGCGCTCACCCTGTGCATGGAGAATCGTCTCCCGATCCGCGTGTTCAACCTCGACGACGAGCAGAACATCGAACGGATAGTGTCGGGCCAAGCCCTCGGAACACTGGTGATCACTGAATGAGCGAAGTCATCGACAGCCTTCTTGCCGACGCGCGTGAGCGCATGGCCAAGACGGTCGAATCCACCCAGAACGAGTTCGGCTCGGTCCGCACGGGTCGTGCGAACACGTCCCTCCTGGACCGCGTCGTGGTCGACTACTACGGCGCGCCGACCCCGCTCAAGCAGCTCGCGACCCTCGGCGCCCCCGAGTCGCGCGTGCTCTCCGTGCAGCCGTTCGACGCCGGCAGCCTCAAGTCGATCGAGAAGGCCATCGTCGAATCGGGTCTCGGCCTCACGCCGAACAACGACGGCAAGGTCGTCCGGATCAACATCCCGGAGCTCAACGAGGAGCGCCGCAAGGAGCTCGTCAAGGTCACCCGCAAGATCGCGGAGGAGGGTCGTATCGCCGTGCGCAACGTGCGCCGCGACGTCCTCCAGGACCTCAAGAAGCTCAAGGACGACGGCGAGGTCGGTGCCGATGACGAGCACCGCGGCGAAGGCGAACTCCAGAAGATCACCGACTCGGCGGTCGCCGACCTCGATGGCCGCTTGAAGGCCAAAGAGGAAGAGATCCTCGAGGTCTAAGCCTCCGTGAGCGGCGACGCACCGCGCTACGTCGCGATCATCACGGATGGCAACGGGCGATGGGCCGCGCAACGCGGCCTGGCGCCCATCGCCGGCCACGAGGCCGGTGCCGACGTGGTGCGCGAACGCATGAAGGACGCCGCTCGTATGGGCGTCAAGCAACTGACCGTGTACTCGTTCTCCACGGAGAACTGGTCGCGCCCCGCCGACGAGGTCGAGGGGCTGCTCCGCCTGTTCGCCGACCGGTTGGTCGACGAGGTGCCCGAGATGATCGAGGTGGGTATCCGCCTGCGCTTCGTCGGCTCTCGCACGGGCGTGCCGCAGAAGCTGCTCGACCGGATGGACCGGGCCGAGGAGCGCACGCGTCACTGCGAGAAGATGGACATGTTCGTCGCCTTCAACTACGGAGCGCGAGCCGAGATCCTGCAGGCTGCCGAGCAGTACCAGGGTGGGGGCGAGGAGGAGTTCCGCAAGCTCCTGCACGTGCCCGACCTGGAGGACCCCGACCTGCTCATCCGCACGAGCGGCGAGCAACGAATCAGCAACTATCTCCTGTGGCAGTGCGCGTACGCTGAGTTCGTGTTCCGCGAAGAGCTCTGGCCGGACTTCACCCGCGAGGCGTTCGTCGAATGCTTCGACGAGTACTCGCGTCGCCAGCGCCGCTTCGGAGGACGCGTCGCATGAGCGGCTCGCCCCGCACCGGTCGCCAGCGCCGCGACCGTGATCGCACCCCTCGTCCGGCCGAGCCGCCGCGCGAGGCCCCCGCCAAGGCACCGAAGAAGCAGTCCGAGCTCATGGCCCGGATCGCCGTCGCGATCCCGGCCCTCGCCTTTGCGCTCCTCATCGTCGGGCTCGGCGGCTGGTGGTTCACCGCCGGCGCCGCCGCGCTGGCGATCATCTGCGCCCACGAGTTCTTCCGTATGTACGAGCCGATCCACCCGGTCCGGATGGGCGGGTTCATCGGGATCATCGCCCTCTGCATCGCCGCACAGACGGGTGGGCGAGAACATCTCTCGCTCGTCGTGGTCGTCTCGTTCCTGATCGTGTTCCTGCTGTCGTTCGCGCAGGTCAAGACGACCGCCGTGGGCGTGGCGATGACGATCTTCGCGCTCACGTGGATCGGCCTCGGCGTCGCCCACGCGATCATGCTGCGCAACCTCGACAACGGCGCGGACGTCCTCATCGACGTGCTCGTCGGCACGTTCGTCGGCGACACCGCCGCCTACCTGGGTGGCCGGGCCGTCGGCCGCACCAAGCTCTCACCGGCGATCTCCCCGAACAAGACCGTGGAAGGCCTGCTCATCGGCATCGCCGCAGCGGTCTTCGCCGTCTGGGTCGCCGGGCTCTACCAAGACTGGATGACCGGCTGGGATTCCATCATCCTCGGCGTGGTCGTCGCGCTGGTGTCGCCGATCGGCGACCTGTTCGAGTCGTACTTCAAGCGCGAGGCGCAGACGAAGGACACCGGCACGCTCTTCGGCGCGCACGGTGGTGCGCTCGACCGTCTCGACGCGGTGCTCTTCACCACGGTCGCCGGGTACTACACCTGGCTCTGGCTGCGATGAGCGTGGCGGCGGAGCGGGTCGTCGTCCTCGGCTGCTCCGGCTCCATCGGGACGCAGGCCGCCGACGTGCTCGAGCGTTCCGACGTGATGGCCTGCGAGGGCCTCGCGGCCGGGCGCGACTGGAAGGA
>JAURVW010001011.1 GCA_030655275.1 Solirubrobacteraceae bacterium | reverse complement strand
CGGCGAGCTGCGCGACGGCGCGCACGAGGGTGTCGAGGCCCTTCTTCTCGACGAGCCGGGCCGTCGAGACGACGAGCATCGCGTCGTGCGCCGGACCGCCTGAGTCACCGGCGTCATGCCGGCTGCCCGAACCGTGCAGGTCGAACGCCCCCTCCGATCCGCCGGCGATCTCCGGCAGCTCGACGGAGTTGGTCACCACCTCGATGAGGGGAGCGCGGCCGGCGCGAGGCCCGTGGCCCGAGTCCGCGCGGCGACCGCGTCCGGGGCCCGAGCCCGACCGGCGACCGCGTCCTTCGCGACCCGTTGCCTCCCGGCGGTCACGACCGTCCCGAATGGACCGACGCCGGTCGGCCCCCGTCCGCGCCTGCCAGCGCGAGGGCTTGACGGGGTCGATGAAGCCCGCGGGTGCAATGCCGCCGTCGGTGCGCAGCGCGAGGCGGATCTGGTCCACGGCGTACTTCGTCCCGCTCACGGCAAAGGTGCAGCGGCGGGTCTTCTCGGCGAGAAAGGCCGGTGAGGTCATCACCCACAGGTCGCGGGCGTGGCCGGTGTAGGAGACGGTCAGTCGGGGCTCGGCGTCACCGCGTGATCCGCGGGCGGAGGCGGGGCCTCGCCCGATGCCGGGGTCGCCGGTCGCCTCTCCCCCGAGCATGCCGGCCAGGACGGCCGTCGTCGCGGGCGTGTTGGCGAAGTGCGCGTGCAGGTGCGGCGCCGCGGCGTGATTGGCGAGGTGGGCGGCGTACGGCAGCGCCGCGGCGTGGCGGGCGTCGCGCTCGCGGATACTCCATGCGACCGCCCAGCCGATGGCCCTGGCCGTGGCGACAGGCCGTCGGCCGAGGAGCCCGAACAGCTCCCCGAACATCCGCATCAGGCCCAGCGGTCCGCGCGGCGCGGTGCGCACGAACGGCAGCAGCGGCGCGGCGGCCGGCACCTCGGCGATGCCCTGTTCGCCCGCGGGCAGCAGGCTCCAGATCTCGAGCGGTACGCCGGCCTGCTGGAGCGCGAGGAGCTCGCGCACCACGAAGGTCTCCGAGAGCTTGGGAAAGGTCCGGATCACGTACGAGACGACCGGCGTCGCCTCCCGCATCAGGCCTGGCCCTCCGGCGGAGCGTTGCCCGCATCCCGGTCGTTCCACCCCGGTTGCTCAGGCCGGTCCGCCGGGGGCTGCTCAGCGGGCGGCGGCACGACGGGCCTCTGCTCGTGGGCGGGCTCGGCCTGCTGGTGATCAGGCGCACCCTGCGCGTAGGCGTGCTGCG